>NZ_JBFUIQ010000232.1:0-3552 GCF_056401795.1 Peribacillus sp. P4_D6 | reverse complement strand
GGACAAGATGATCGAACGTGATATACCAAAGAGCACCATCGATACACTGGGAGCTGCAGGAATCGATATCCGCAGTTGGCTTCGCGGATTTGATGATGTTTATGAAAGTTGTAAGAACAGCGTCGAAGTGATTAAAGGACATCCATTGATTCCTAAAAATATTCCTGTGCATGGTCTAATCATTTCGCCTGATACAGGGAAGCTGGAATTGGTAGTAGATGGTTATTCGCAAGAACAAAAATAATATATTCATCGAGGCTGTCGGGAGCATTTCCGACAGTTTTTTTCAAATTTTTATCATTGCTATTTATTTTTATCCTTTTTTTTGTTAAAATCGCCAAGTGTAGTTTGTCACTAATACAAACGGGTGGGCGAGGGATAAATTTGATAAGGATACAACATGAAGAAATTAAACTTGGAAACGTTTTTTCATTTTTCCGACTATGGAACGAATGGAAAACGTGAAATCCTTGCTGGAGTGGTCGGCTATTTTACGATAGTCTATATTCTCATCGTGAATTCCCTGATTTTATCGGAAGCGGGTATACCGATTAATGGTGCAGTGATTGCCACGATTCTTTTATCTGCTTTAAGCTGTGTCATGATAGGACTTTGGGCGAATGTCCCAATCCTTCTCGTTCCAGGAATGGGCGTCAATGCCCTATTTGCTTATACCATGGTTCAAGGAATGGGTCTATCATGGCAATCGGCTCTTGGTGCTGTGTTTATCTCAGGGGTAATTTTTGTAATCATCGCTTTTACAAAATACTCCAAAATCATCAGTGATTCGATTCCAAGTTCGATAAAAGAAGCCATATCTGTTGGTCTTGGCCTATTCTTGATGCTGATCGGACTTGAAAAGGGCGGGATCATCACAAGAGGTTCATCATCAATCGTCGCACTGGGAGATTTAAGCGATCCAGCGGTGTTTGCAACGGTGTTGACCTTTTTACTGGCAATCACGCTGTTCATCAAGAATATCCCCGGTAATTTCATGATAACCATCMTGGCAGGCAGCCTCATTGCCTATTGGTTCGGGACGGTTCAACTATCGGAAATCCATTTTTCAGGCATTAACACAGCTTCCTACGGCGATCTCTTCTTTTCATTATCGTTCTTGGAAGCGAACCGGATTGAATTCTGGATAAGTGTATTTGCGATGACGATGGTTCTTGTTTTTGAAAATATTGGTCTTGTACACGGGCATGTAGACAGTATCAACCGCCAGGATGCCTATAAAAAGTCGCTGCAGGCGACAAGTGTGTCCGTTCTATTATCAGGCTTATTCGGTTCGAGTCCTACCGTCGCAACAGTAGAAACGGCAGCTGGAATCGCATCAGGAGGCAGGACTGGTCTTACTTCAGTGGTGACGGGCGTGCTATTCATCCTATCACTGTTATTTATACCGGTGATTAAAGTAATCCCTGATAGCGCCATTGCCCCCATCTTGATTATCATTGGCATTTTGATGCTCGGAAACATAAAAAAGCTGAATTTCAGTGATTTAACCGAGAGCATACCTGCAATCATGATCATCACGATCATTCCTTTCACATACAGTATTGCCGATGGAATGGCATTCGGTTTCATCCTGTACCCATTCTTGAAGCTTGTAACCGGAAAAGCGAGAGAAGTGTCAGCCCCGATGTATGTGAGTGCCGGAATGTTTATCGTCTATTTCATCATTGGTATGATCGGTTAAAATTCAAAAGAGCGGTTGGAATGAGTTAATTCTTATTCCAACCGCTCTTCTTATTGGTTTTTTCGTCGAAAAAAATGGATTTAATGTGATTTACGCGATGACACATCCATCTTCAAAATGCTATGATATAGAATATTAAAAAAATGATAAATGACAAGCAGCATATTAGAGGATGTGACAGKATGATTATTGAAGGTTTAAAAAGCCATGGTTCAGGAAATGATTTCTTGATAATTGATGAATTGACTACGACCCTGACGTTTACGGAAGAAGAGCGGAAAAATTTCGCGAAGGCCCTATGCAATCGGGAGAGGCTCGGAGCGGATGGTATTTTGTTCGTAATGAAAAGTGAACATGCTGATTGCCGGATGCGTGTCTTTAATGCGGATGGATCGGAAGCCTCGATGTGCGGCAACGGACTTCGCTGTGTTGCACGTTACGCGAACGACGTTCTGGGGCTAGATAAAATGATCGTGGAAACCATGAAGGCAAATTTACTAGTCGAAAAAACGGAAGATATTTATGAGGGCATTCCGACTTTCAAGGTGGAAATTTCCCCGGTAAGTTTTAATGTGAAGGATCTACCTCTTGTATTGGCTAAAGAACAGCTGCAAAACGAAACATTGCCGGAACTTCATGATACCCTTTTATTTTCGGCATTGGCGGTTCCTAATCCACATTTGATCACACTCGTCGATAGTGATGTTTTACAAAGTGATTTGCAGGAAGAACTTTCAACAAAGGTCAATCAACCGAATGAACTTTTCCCTGATGGTGTCAATGTCAGCTTTGTGAAAGAGTTGGAACCAGGGAGCATTTATGTGCGGACATTCGAACGTGGAGTAGGCTTCACGAATGCATGTGGAACGGCGATGTCGGCTTCTAGCCTAGTAACATGCTCTGTTGGGTTAAACGCGTTGGAAAGTGAAATATCTGTCTACAATAACGGCGGAAAAGTTAAATGCGTGGTCCACCATGATGTAGAAAGCCAAACGTATTCAATTGATTTAATCGGGAATGCAACCTATGAATTCAAAGTATCGATTGAAATGGACTTAGATCAGCCTGAAAAATTTGAAATACTTGAAAAAGAGGATTTTGAATTGGAAACAAGCTTATATGCCAAGCTGCAGGATGAAGTGCAAAGTTATTTGAGAACAAAATTATTATGAAATTTTTAAACTGCAGGCGAACTCGAAAAAAACGAGTTTTCCTGCAGTTTTCTTATTTGAAAAAAGTTGCAGTTGATTTCAAAGATCCGTTCACTTTCCGCCGACTGTCTGCCAAGTCTCTTCGGCTCAAGAACCTGTGGGGTCTCGRCTAGCCAGTTATTCGGCAGGAGGAGTGTCGCAAATTTCTTCCATCCATTAAGGATTACATAAAAAAAACTGAAGGATAAACTAGTCTTAAATAGGATTCGGAATAAGACGAGCCAGCAGTTTTTTCTTTTAATACACAAAGTTGATTGGAACGGAAGGCGCGAGACTCCTGCGGGAAAAGCGAGTCCAAGGGAGACCCCACAGGCGCAAGAGCGCCGAGGAGGCTCCCGGACCGCCCGCGGAAAGCGAGTGCCTGGAGTGGAAATCAACGATCAGAATTACTAACCTTCAAAAAAATGTTCGAGTTGATTTCAGAAGTCCGCTCCCTAACCGCTCGACTGTCTGCCAATCTGCATCAAAGCAAAAACCGCCCGCGGAAAGCGAGTTTCTAGAGCAACTTTCCATCTTACCAATTAGTTATTGGTCTTTTTTTTGTTTTAGGAACGACAATACTTCCAAAAAGGCTGGTCCATTATTCACCAGTCGGTAATCCATAAACGCACACCCGTCCCTTTTTATTCTGTTTGGTAT
>NZ_JBFUIQ010000231.1:0-3586 GCF_056401795.1 Peribacillus sp. P4_D6 | reverse complement strand
CTTTTACAATTGTCTTTAATTCGTAGAAATAGTTGCTGTCCTCATTCCGGATGGTCTGTTAGAATAAATGAAGTAACAGAATATTTTATACATAAAGGACGGGGTAGGGATGAGAAAGCTGCAATTGCTTATGGCAGCTATGGGAGCGTCAATTTTATTGCTGTTGACAGCATGCGGTTCCAATGGTGTACCTGATGCCAAAAATTGGGACCTTGAAGACTTCAGTTATACCGATCAGGAGGGGAAGCCTTTCTCAAAAAGCGATCTTAAAGGAAAGGTTTGGGTAGCGGATTTTATATTCACGAGCTGTGAGACGGTCTGTCTCCCCATGACTTCGAATATGACGAAGCTGCAGCAGCAATTGAAGGATGAAGGGATTAAGGATGTAGAGTTCGTTTCATTTTCCGTGGATCCGGAAATTGATAAACCTGATGTTTTAAAAAAATTTGGTGACCAATTTAATGTGGATTACRGCAACTGGCACTTTCTGACCGGTTATGGACAGGAAGAAATCGAGCAGTTTGCATTGGATAACTTTAAAACGATCGTCAAAAAACCAGAAGCGGAAGATCAGGTGATTCATGGGACCAGTTTTTTTCTGATGGATCAAGAAGGAAAGATCATCATGGATTATACAGGTCTGCAGGATATTCCGTTTGATGAAATCATTAAGCATATTAAAATTTTACAGAATTATTGAACAGGTTAAATGACCTGTTCTTTCTGTTTTCATCCATCTTAATTACCGGGCTTTATCGATGGTGAAAATGAGCAATAAGTTTTTGAAGAAACATCGGTAGTGAAGAATGATTTTACATGCTAAGTAACATGCTAATTTTTATAGGACTAGCTTTAATTCACAGCGTTTTTCATATTGTATAGTAAGGAATGCTCAATTTTGGAAGTACAATGAAGGTATATTGTTTGCAATTTTTCGTTTTCTGCATGATATAATATATGGGTAGGAAGGTGAGGGTCATGAGGTACAAAATCACCTGTCTTTTCATATGCCTAGTTTGGATTTCAGGCTGCAGTCAAAATGAAACAGCCTCAAATCAGCCATCTGTTCAGCAGAAAAGCATAGTTGAGCTGAGTAAAAAGGAAACCATTCCTGCCAGCTTTTTTCCGGACCCTGTGAAAATCGTGTCAATTGGCGACTCCTTGACTCAAGGTGTCGGTGATAGTAAAGATAATGGCGGGTATCTGCCTTATTTACAAAATAAGCTGGAAAAAGAACCATCGATTACTTCCGTTGAGATGATTAATCATGGCATACGTGGAAATAGGACCGACCAACTATTGAAAAGACTGGATAAGACTAGGATTAAAGAGGACATAAAGCAAGCTGACTCGATTGTCGTCACAATCGGTGGAAATGATATCATGAAGGTCTTTAAACAGAATTTCTCCAATCTGGAACTGAATCAGTTTGATTCGGCAAAAATAGGGTATGAAAAAAGATTAAGGCAGATACTTGATAAGGTTCGTTCCGAAAATGATTCTGCGCAAATATACCTTGTAGGCGTCTACAATCCATTTTCCAAATGGTTCGGAGATTTTTATGAACTTGATATGATCATGAATGATTGGAATGAAAGTGGAAAAGAGATCATTGAAGAATATGATTCAGCATATTTTATTGAAATAGCAGACATTTTCGAGAATCCCAAAGAAGATTTGCTTTATGCCGAGGATTATTTTCACCCAAATGACCGCGGATATGAATTAATCGCGACAAGAATCTATAATGATATGGATATTACCACTATCGGAAAGGACACATTGGAAGCGAGTGCCAAAGGAGATGATGACCAAGAATGACAAATGTCAAATGGAAGACTTTGTTTATTTCCCTATTAGCCTTAAACATCCTGGTCATCCTGTTTGTAACGATTTTAGTTAATCTGCCGACTAAAGATAAAGAGCTAATACCTAAAGTAAGCCGCGAAGAAGATATCCAATTTCAAATTCACACGAATCGGGAAGATTTGACAAGGTTAATCAACCAGTATCTGGATAAAGAGGGGTTAACGGGATCCATTCACTATGAAGTGTATTTAACGGATGAGGTGGAGTTATACGGAACAATGCCATTTTTCAACCGTGAAGTGGAAATGAAATTGACTTTTGAACCAATTGCCCAAAAGAATGGGGATTTGATTCTTAAGCAAAAATCAATTGCAGTCGGTAAAATGAACCTTCCTGTTTCATATGTAATGAATTTGATTAATGAGCGATATAATATGCCTGAATGGGTTAGCATAAGCCCCAATGATAAAAGTATTTATGTGTCATTACAGGATATGGAACTGAAAAGCGATATAAGGGTGAAGGCGAAAGAATTCGATCTGAAAAATGATGATATTTCATTTTTATTGACCATCCCATCATCATTACAGTGATCGTGAATAAATGGATAAAAAACCAGGATCGATGCATCCTGGTTTTTTATTCATTTATGGGGAGAGCGTTAGGGTTTCTAGTGAGGATGATTCCTGATTCGATCCGATTATATAAATGGTTGAGGAAGTATTATCTTGAAATGCTTTGTTTGGCAAAGGGAGTGCGATTTCTTTTGTTCCAGCTTTCCTCACTTCGAAGTCAACTATCATGGGATGAATAGTGAGATATTCGCTTGCTTTCCTGAAATGGAGTTGATCAAAGACGACATCTCCGCCTTTGACCGCAATGTCCACCGAGAGTAAATCATGTGAAAGCTGGATGAATCGGACCTTTGCTTCATTTGGAGGAACAGATGGGTTATCCTCGAAAGGTAAAATTTTCAACGATTCGTTAGCCACGGTAGGTGCTAGAKCAATGGTATAGGAAGCTCCGATTTCGAGAGCCACTTTACAGCTTAATAGAGGCGAGGTGTTTTGCCCACTGCGGTATATATCCAATTGGTACTTGCYAGGGGGCAGTGGTGAATAACCATTGCACTCTTTATACGAGAAATTTTTGAGGATACGCATTTCATTTACATGAACATCAAATGGGTGAGCTGTTGGGACAGCATGTAAGAAGCGGACTTGTGCAGGCAGTAGGACAGTTATTTGTTCATTTCTGTATGTTGAATTTTCGAGACTTTTCAAATGTTTATGGTAATAATAATCATGAAATTCCGAATCGCTGTTTTTATAAGACGATAGTAAATCATATGTTTCCGACTTTTGTGGATATGATTGTTTATCGCTCATTTCCAACACCTCTCATTTTTCCATCATGTTTTTAACATATGTAATCATGCTTGGGCGTGTGTCTCCTTTCTAAAAAGAAAGGTAACATTTTCGTGAAAAGGCTCTCGGCATATTATTTTACAGGGGTATATAAAAACGTTAAAATGCATTCAATGGATGGTTTGTAAAAAAGGAGGATTTTCATTGACAAAGCAATTAGAGAAAGCAACATTCGCAGGTGGATGTTTCTGGTGCATGGTGAAACCGTTCGATGAACAGCCCGGCATCGAATCCGTTATCTCGGGCTATACAGGCGGGACTACGGAAAATCCCACGTACAAAGAGGTTTGTTCTGAAACCACGGGACATTATGAAGCTGTTCAGATCACCTTTGATCCAAACGTATATCC
>NZ_JBFUIQ010000230.1:0-3604 GCF_056401795.1 Peribacillus sp. P4_D6 | reverse complement strand
GATTATGTATGGACTTGAATAAACATTTGGAAATGGAAAAAGGGGTTACGCCTGGATCCAGCGATGCGACAATCCTTGTCAATGAATCTGGAGTCATCTCTTTTGCGAATCAACAGGTATATGACAACTTTGGTTATGAACATTATGAATTGAACGGGGAAAAGCTTCTGAATCTTATACCAGGGGCAAACCTGCAACACAGCGGAGCAGGGGAGATTATCCACCAGTTGGGGATCCACCGGGATGGTCATGCTTTTTCGCTTTTTTTCAGGGTGAACTCCTTTCAGCTTGCGAAAGAGCTTTATTACTTAATTGTAGTCCATAAAGTGAAAGACCAATCACGGATTAACCAGCAGCAATCCTACCCGATCAATGAACTGGTTGATTTAATTTACGCACTCGATGAATCCACGATTGTTGCATTTACTGATGAAAAGGGCAAGATAATAAACTTTAATAAGAAATTTTGTGAGGTATCCAAATATTCAGCAACAGAGCTTATCGGGAAGGACCACCGAATTATCAATTCAGGTCATCATTCAAAGGAATTTATGCAAGAACTTTGGCGGACAATTTCATCAGGAAGTGTTTGGCGGGGTGAAATCAAGAATAAAGCGAAGGATGGAACTCATTATTGGGTCGATACCACAATTGTCCCTTTCTTAAATGAAAAAGGGAACCCATATAAATACCTGGCAATTCGCAAGGAAATTACCGAATATAAACGAGTTTTAGAGGAATTGGGGAAATTCGTAAATAAAATGGCCGATTTCCAATTTGCTTTGGATGCTTCCTCGATTGTAGCAATAACCGATCAAAGAGGGACGATTAAATATGTCAATGATCAATTTTGCCGGATTTCAAAGTTTTCAAAAGAAGAGCTGATCGGACAGGATCATCGGATCATTAACTCGGGATTTCATTCGAAAGAGTTTTTCAACAATCTTTGGAAAACAATATCATCAGGGGAAGTATGGAAAGGCGAGATTAAAAATAAGACCAAGGATAATACTTATTATTGGGTGGATACGACCATCGTTCCATTTCTTGATGAGTTCCAGAAACCTTATCAATATTTAGCGATTCGTCATGAAGTGACCCAGCGTAAGCTTGCGGAAGAAGAGATTCAGAAAATGACCGGGAAAATCATTGATGTGCAGGAAGAAGAAAGAAAACGCATTTCCCGAGAGCTTCATGATGATATCGGACAAAACTTATACAGCCATCTCATAACGATTAACAGACTTCAGACAGAAATGGATCATCCCCTGTTAGATCAAATGCAAGATGAAGCGACCGAAATTATCGAATCACTCCGGCATCTATCCTGGGAATTAAGGCCATCGGTACTTGATGATCTAGGACTGTTCCCTGCCATACGCTYTTTAGTGGCGCAATTTTTAGAGCATCATCATATCAAGGTCCATTTTGAATGCTATTTGAACTGCCGTCTGAATGCAAACAAAGAAATTACCATTTACCGTATTATTCAAGAGGCATTAACAAATATTAGGAAATATGCCTATGCCGAGGAAGCTACAGTTACGATCCAGGAAATAGAGGAAGAAGTTCGTGTAGAAATAGAAGATCAAGGAAAGGGCTTTGATATCGAAAAAGTTACCCGAGGAGTAGGCTTATTCAGTATGGAGGAAAGAGCCAGAGTTTGCGGCGGAAACCTTATCCTTCATTCTCGTGAAGGGAAAGGGACAAAAGTAATATTGAAAATGCCATTGTAGTGGATGGATTTTTCGTAATGATTAAGTAACTTAATCCGCTAAACGCTTCAGCATTTCACATTATTACTCGTTCCATGGGCTTCAGGATAATAAAATGATTCGATCAAATTTAAAAAGTGTCGGTTAATCAAATGAGAATACAGACAGAGCATTTTAAAAAACAATCAATACGGTTATTTTCATTACATCCTTTCTTCCATGTTTTATAATAGAATGATAGTTAAGGAAAACATGTATCATGAAAGGAGACATTGTATGCAGGCACATAACAAAACGGTCGTGAAATCCATGCAAATCCTAACCCTTTTCATAAATCATCCAAAACTGACCTTTAATGAAATGATGGAACTTTCCAATTTGCCGAAAACGTCGTTACACCGTATGGTGGGATCTTTGGAGGAAATGGGGTTTTTGACAAAGGACGAGGATGGCCGCTATTCACTTGGATTGATATTCCTGCAGTTTGGTCAACTGGTAGGGGAGCGTTTGGATATCAGGTCAATCGCCTATCCGATCATGAAAGACCTACGGGATGATGTTGAAGAAGCAGTGAATTTAATTGTAAGGGATAAGGATGAAGCGATGTATATTGAAAAGGTGGACACCCTGCAGCCTGTTCGACTTTATACATCCATTGGAAGGCGTTCGCCATTGTACGCTGGCGATTCTCGAATCATCCTAGCGTTTTTGCCAGAAGAAGAGCGTGGAAATTATTTGGAAAACATCCAATTAAAACCAATCGCCATGGGAACGATTACGGATAAAACAAAACTCCGTCATGCAATGGATGAAGCGAGATCAAATGGGTACACGATAACTTCATCAGAACTGGAGGATTATACAAAAGCGGTGAGTGCGCCGATACTCAATGGTAAAGGTGAAATAGTAGCCGGTATTAGTGTCGCTGGGATTGAAGCAAGATTTCAGGAAGATCGCTTGCCTGAATTGATTGACAAAGTAACGAAAGCTGCCAAAGCCATTTCCGTGAAACTTGGTTCTCGAACACATTAATGAAAATAGAAAAGTCATTTCATTTTCGGAATATATTTTTCTGAAATAAGATAACTTATTTAAGTTTGTCGAAACCTGCATTCTACATATAGGAAGTAAAGCCACCGCTTATGGTGGTTTTTTGTCATGTCACATGCCCAGTTGAACCAAAACGAAAAGGTGAACCATTAGGGGTTCACCTTTCAGACTGTAGACAAAAGGGGTTCGGAATTAAAAAACTCTGAACCCCTATTGAAATTCCTTTGAATTTTCGCCTAAAGTTAAGAGAGTGCGGCTCTACTAGCCTACATGTTAGGCCATTTTTGGACCTCGCCATGTCCACGTGGGCACTTTCTTTAAATTAATGGYAGAGAAAGTAAACATCGTTTGCATCGACAATTTTTTAAGTCCCCTTAAAGTAATCCAACGCATACCATGATTTTCTTTTACATCTGCGAATACACGCTCAATCGTTTTCGCATATATAGGTATTACATCTTGTTGATGACGCAGATGATCTGCTTCTCCCGCTATGCTTGCCAGATATGCCTTGTCACTACTTGCTTTCTGTACATCGTGATAAATATGAGCATGTTGCACAAATTTGTTTTGGCGATTTGTACTCGCGATAGCCCTCTTTAATTGTTGATGACTCCATGCAAAAGTGTTCTATCTAAAAGGTAAGACAAAGTTGATTGGAACGGAAGGTACGAGACTCCTGCGGGAAAAGCGCGTCTAGGGGAGACCCCGCAGGCGAAAGTCGARGAGGCTCCCCGACCGCCCGCGGAAAGCGAGTGCCTGGAGTGGAAATCAATGTCCAAACAAGCCATAAAAATAGACAAACTCGATTTTCATCGAGTTTGTCTACAGTCTGAAAG
>NZ_JBFUIQ010000229.1:0-3624 GCF_056401795.1 Peribacillus sp. P4_D6 | reverse complement strand
GCTGATTCATCAATTCGTTAATCGTGTCATTTTCAGTATTTTCCTCAATGCTAGCCAATTCGCTTTCAATTTTATAAACAGGCAGGAAGAATTCATCGACGATCCTGTCAATTATCCTATGCATCAAGAAAAAGGGACTTTGCTTCAACATTTTATTACCGGCAATTTCTTCCCATACCTTTTCCAGTTCAAGCATATCTTCCTTATGAAAACTGACTATCCATTTTTCACCAACAAACATATCCAATTCCACTGCTTTAAATACCTTCTCCCTTAAAGCATGAATCACAAGAAATTGGTAGCCTTCATAAAAATCCATTTTGGGACGTTGATTAAAATCATCCAGGCAATCTTCAATTGCCAGCGGATGAAAGTGAAAATGATTGGTTAAAAGTTCGATTTCCTTGTTTGTGGGATTGGAAAAATCCACCCAGTACCACTCGATATCCGGATTATTCATTTCCTTTAGCGGTAAATCAAAACTGATTTCTTGATTAGAAGTAATTGCGCAAGTCCTTATCATATGTATCAACCCTCAAAATTTTCTTATCATACATTATACCTTTATTTCATTAATCTCAAAAAGTTTTCTCCCCCTCCTAACTAAATGATAAAATAGGATGAATGAGTCAAACATAGTACATAAATTCATGTAGGTAGATAAGGGAGGATATTCATAGATGGAACATTTAATAAACCCTCTAGTAAAAGACGTACAAATATCAGGAATCCGCAAATTCTACAATATGGTCGCTGATATCGAAGGCACCATTTCCTTAACGATAGGACAGCCTGACTTTCCAACTCCAACGCATATTAAAGAAGCGGCAAAACAAGCCATCAATAATGACTATACCGTTTATACTCACAATGCCGGCTATCTGGAATTAAGGGAAGCCGCTTCAAATTATGTAAAAGATAAATACAAGCTTAACTATGATCCCGCGAATGAAGTGATCGTTACCTCTGGTGCCAGCGAAGGCATAGACATTGCCTTTCGGACGATCCTCATCCCAGGGAACGAAGTAATATTACCTGGTCCGGTATATCCGGGATACGAACCCATCATTAAGATGTGCGGCGCAACACCTGTTTATGCCGATACAACAAAAAATGGATTTCGTTTGACGGCAGATATACTTGAAAAGTACATAACTGAAAACACTCGGTGCATCGTTCTGCCCTATCCATCGAATCCGACCGGGGTTACATTAACTGCCGAAGAATTATTGGACATTGCCGAACTTGTTAGGGGCAAGGACATCTTCATATTGGCTGATGAGATATACAGTGAGCTGGTATTCGATCAGGAGCATGTTTCGATTGCCACTTTCTTAAAAGAACAAACCATCGTCTTGAACGGATTGTCCAAGTCCCATTCCATGACCGGGTGGAGGATTGGCCTTCTGTTTGCGCCTGCAGCCATCTCTCAGCATCTCCTGAAGGTTCACCAATACAATGTGACATGTGCCGCATCCATATCGCAGAGAGCTGCCTTGGAAGCATTGACGGCAGGCAGAAATGATGCAATACCCATGAAGACTGAGTATGCACGGAGACGGGAATACGTGTACAGTCGCTTACAAGCGATGAAACTGGAAATAGTCAAACCAAATGGTGCCTTTTACTTCTTTATAAAGCTGCCTGAAGGCTATGCCTCTTCCCTTGACTTTTGCCTTAAGCTTGTTCAACAGGAAAAAGTGGCAGTGGTCCCTGGAGATGCCTTCTCTCCCCTTGGCGAAGGGTACTTCAGGATATCTTATGCCTATTCCATGGAGACCCTGGAAAAGGCCTTGGACCGTATTGAAGCTTTTTTAGCTAAAAAGTAATCGCAAAAAAATAGTGGCCTTCAATTGAATGGACAATTGAAGGCCACTTTCCAATTTTCAAGGATGTCAGGCTACCTAAGGTTTTTCACCTTGCCGCCAACTAATACAATCTTCGTAAAAAACGAATTTCCCGATATCCTTCTTCCTTATTTGTCGTGGTAAGGCTCACTTCAACGATGGACCCAAGTAAATCAGCCATCACTTCTTCAAATTCCTTTGCGGAGCGCGGCTTTGAAAAGCCTAAGCTCTTCAATTCGCGCATCAGTATCTGAAAACCGGCATTCGTTTCGATATGACTGAATTTCACCGGCAAGATTAGCGGACTTTCATTCATTAATTTCAAATCCCAACGAATGGGCTTTGTTTGATGAATGGTTTTTTCTCGTTTAAAACCTTCAATCCTTACAATATATCGACCATCTTCTAATTCCTGGAATTTCATATTGATATCATCGAATTCGCCCATAGCTTTCACTCCTTTTTGTAAAGGCTGTCGCTATCAGCTTATTCATGATAAAGAAATGCTAGCACTTAATTATAATGTTTATATAATGCCTGTGTACCGCTATTTTCTTCGCCAGCTTCTGCCAGCCCCTCATACAGGGATTTGCTCAGGCTTAATCCAGGAGCGTCCATTCCCATTCTTTCCGCTTCATCAAGTGCAATCTTCATATCCTTGATAAAATGCTTGATATAAAAACCAGGTTCAAAATCCCCTTCAACCATCCGCGGTACGAGATTGGACAATGACCAGCTCCCGGCAGACCCCGATGATATGCTTTTTAATACCCGGTCCGGATCCAACCCCGCCTTTTTGGCATAGGAAATCGCTTCAGTCACTCCAATCATATTGGATGCAATGGCGATTTGATTGCACATTTTCGTATGCTGTCCCGAACCAGCGGGGCCTTGATGGACAACATTGCTGCCAAGGATATCAAAAATGGGCCGGACCGCTTCAAATGCCTCACTAGACCCGCCGACCATGATCGTGAGCTTTGCATCACGAGCAMCGATATCTCCTCCGGAAACCGGTGCATCCAAGGATTCCATGCCCCTTTTCTTCGCTTCCTCTGCTATCGTCACTGCCAAAGTTGGAGTCGAGGTCGTCATATCGATTAAATAGGTTCCTTGTTTCCCGTTCTCGATAAGCCCATTTTCCCCAAGATAGATTTCCTCCACATCACTAGGGTATCCCACCATGGAAATGATCACATTAGCCTTTTGCGCAATTTCCTTTGGAGCAGCTGCCCACTTCGCTCCCTGTGAGAGCAGTTCACTTGACTTATCTTTCGTCCTTGTATAAACAAATACCTCAAACCCCGCCTTAAGCAGATGTGCGGCCATGCTTTTTCCCATAACTCCTAAACCAATGAAGCCGATCACTTTGTTCGATTGCATCAATGCAGATTCCTCCCAATCATTTTGTTTAAAACAGAACTTAAATGGACTTTATCATACCTCCGTCAACTAAATAGGACTGCCCCGTTATATATGTATTAGCACCTGAAACAAGGAAAGTAACGAACTTTGCAAATTCCTCGGGTTCCCCATAACGCCCAAGAGGGATTTTATTAATGGATAGTTCAGTCATCTCCTCAGGAGTGACGCCAAGTTTCTCTGCATTCATCTTATCAAGGTGCTGAACACGATCCGTTGCGATTCTTCCTGGACCGACTGTATTGATCAAAATCCTGTCTGGTGCTAATTCTGAAGCTAACGTCTTCGACAAACCAACGATTGCCGT
This sequence comes from Peribacillus sp. P4_D6, assembly GCF_056401795.1. Taxonomy (NCBI): domain Bacteria; kingdom Bacillati; phylum Bacillota; class Bacilli; order Caryophanales; family Bacillaceae; genus Peribacillus; species Peribacillus sp. P4_D6. Next base: position 48 of record NZ_JBFUIQ010000229.1, on the reverse strand, counting down.
CCGGAATGTATTCGATAATATCAGTCCTTGAATAGGTTCCTTACTTTA
>NZ_JBFUIQ010000228.1:0-3640 GCF_056401795.1 Peribacillus sp. P4_D6 | reverse complement strand
CTCCGCACCCTCATCCAAATTGACAATGGCTACAGGCAATTGGTCCACCTTACCATATGGATCCCAAAATGCCCAAAGGAATGTGCCGCTATATAATAAAGGAATCAGTATGATCCCTATTATGGAAATGAGTATCATAGGATGTTTTATTATGGCTAAAAATTCACMCTTTAAAGATTTTAACACGCCTACCAAGCCCTCCTATACGACGAATATGCCGTTTATTTAATCTATCTCGGTGAAAACGCATGAAAGAATACAAAATTAAGTCATATGCTTCTGCAATGTAAATTTAACATTCTTCATTTTCACCTAAATATATATTACTTTTTAAACAACCAATAATATATGACTAAATTGTTCATTTGGTCATTATCACGAAAATAATATAACATTTATCCATCTTTTTATCAATATTTTTTCACAGCGATACATCCTATCTTTACTGCTTTTATCTTTAAATCCATTTAGATTGCCTTTTAAGCTGAAAATAMTTTATTATGAATTAGCTCTGATATTACATGGCAAAAAAGGGTACCCATAATGGATACCCTTTTTTGCCATGTAAGCACAATTAAATAAAGCGCTTTCATATCATTTCGATATAATTCCTTTTAATTTTTCCGCCTGCCCGGTCAATTTCTTCAAGGACTCCTGATACTCTTTTTCTAATTGTCTTATGATGCCTGCAGCGGTATCTATTTTTTTAATCGCCCCCACACCATGACCCGCTGACCAAATATCACGCCACGCTTTAGATTCAGACGATTTGGACATGCTGTCAAAATCGACTTTTTCTTTTTTGGCTAATTGTTCTGGGTCCAATCCTTCCTTCCTGATGCTCGGTTTAAGCATATTACAATTAACGCCTGAAAATGCATCAGTCAAGATGATGTCATCATGGTCAGAATCGACAAGCATTTCACGATATTCATCATTTGCCCTGCTCTCTTTCGCCACGATAAAACGTGTACCCATATATGCAAGATCCGCTCCTGCCGCCTGAGCTGCCAAGATACTGTGACCAGTACTGATCGATCCGGCGAGCAAAATGATTCCATCCCAGAATGTCCTTACGCTGTCCACGAAAGCAAAGCTATTTATCTCACCAGCATGACCGCCTGCTCCCGCAGCAACCAAGATCAATCCGTCCACACCAGACTCCGCAGCTTTTTTTGCAAAATCCACAGAGCTGACATCCGAAAAGACCAACCCGCCATAGCTATGTACGACATCCACCACATGTTTTGGTGAACCTAATGATGTAATTACGATGGGAGGCTGATGCTTTTTGACCAATTCCAACTCTTCTTCAAGCCGGCTATATGTACGGTGAACAACCATATTCATTGCCCATGGAGCGATCTTTGAGCCTGGTTCTTTATCCTTTGCTGCAATCAATGTATCGTTTATGTCACCCATCCATTGATCCAGTACCTCTATCGGCCGCGCATTCGGTGCTGGAAAAGAGCCGATCACCCCATTCAAACAGCATTCTTTCACTAACTCAGGACCGGATATTAAAAACATAGGTGCTGAGATAACTGGTAAAGTTAATTGATTCCACCACTGTTCAGGCAAACTACTTGTCATCCTTAAACCTCCCATTATTAATATATTACCAAAATATAACACTACAAGATTATCATACTTCTAAAAGACACAATTTTCAAGAAATTAATTCAGCAGCTAAAATTTAATTGTCATGCAGCACCATTTTAATAAAAAAACTGTATATGGAATACGCCCCATATACAGTTTCGATTCAATTTGAAAGCACCCATTTCCGAATGGCCTTAGCTACACCATCTTCTTCGTTTGTCGCTGTAATCCAATCTGCTTTTTCTTTCACAATTTCTTGGGCATTTCCCATTGCCACGCCCACTTTTGCTTCAGAAATCATCGCAAGGTCATTAAGGCTGTCACCCACTGCCATTACATTTTCCATGCCAATGTCGAGCAGTGAACATACGAGCTTTATCGCTTTCGCTTTATTGACGCCCATGGCATTCACTTCAATATTCGTTGGGCTTGAATTGCTTATTTCAAAGGTTCCTTTTGATACCAGTTCATCCATGATGATTTGGCGGATGCTTTCATCATTTGTATCAAAACCGAATTTAAGCCATTGCGAATCATGGATTTTTTCAGRCATTTCGGCCCTGTAAATATTATCGCAGCTAATGGCCCAAAAATGTGTACCATGTTTTTGGCTTAATTCCCACATCCATTGTATGGATTCACTATCGACGATATTCCTTTCCACCAGTTTTCCTTGGTTATCGTAAATTTCGCTTCCGTTTACTGTAATGAGGTATGATTGGAGTTCCATTGACTTTGCAAAATCACTGCACGTCGCATAGGATCTTCCTGTGCTCAATACCACAAAAACCCCTTCATTTTCGGCTTCTTTTATCGCTCTCCGGTTTTCTTCAGATATCTCTCCAGCCTTATTGAGAAGCGTGCCATCCATATCAAGTGCAACTAGCTTAATATTTTGTTTCTCCATTCTTATTCACCCTTCCATAATCCTTCATTATGTAACTAAGTCCATGATAGCTTATAATGCATACCCAAGGAAAGTACGTGATGAATTGAACAGCATTATCATTAGTGTCTTGATTTATAATCACACAATTATCCTAATCATGACATTTTGTATTCTGCCATTATTTCTACTCGCTGTCTTTTTTGATTTCATTCAATTCTTTTTTTATCTGACCTTCCCATTTTGGGATACCATCATTTTCATCAAATTCTATAATGACGTCCGTTACCCCTCTTTCCTTTAATATTTGATTAAACAGCCGATCTTTAATGTCGTCCGCCTGTGCGATTGAAATATGGGGATCAAGTTCAACTTCAAGTTCAACATGAAAATCTTCCCCTTCTTTTATTACGGCCAGTTTCTGTATATCCCTTACGTCTAGATCATCCATGACCATCGCACCAATTTTTTGCCGCATTTCAATATCGGCTTCCCCAAGAGCACCAGCAGCATTGTCAAGAAAAACCCTTCCAACCACATAGAACATACCAAGACCGATCATGACGGAAGCAACTCCTTCCGCTTGGATAAAAGGCGTGAAGTTTGCTAATAATATGGCAATTATCGCAAGGACGCCGCCACCTGTCGCTACCATATCTTCCATAAATACTAATTTCGTCGCTGGTTTTGCCCTTTTTAAACCAGAAAAGCTCTTGAATATGACGGCTGCCCCTTTAGCTTCGATTCCAGTCTCATGAACCACTTCTTTCATCGCTTTAAATAATACATATGATTCCAACACAACCGCTAACGTAAGGACTGACAAGTTAATAAGGATACCAGTTGATTCTGCAGGGTGTAAAATGTGATGGAACCCTTCTTTAATCGTTTCATAAGACATGATCCCGACAACCAATACTGCCCCTAGTAATACAAGGTTAACCAAACGTCCAAAACCATCAGGGAATCGATCAGTTGGTGACTTTTTACTTAGTGCAGAACCAATGAAGACGAAAAACTGATTCGCAGCATCGCCCAAAGTATGTAAAGTTTCAGCAAACATAGCCACATTTCCTGTCATGAAATAGGCAATCCCCTTTAGCACTGCGATGATACTATTCACACAGGCAGCAATGAACGCCGATTTATTAC
>NZ_JBFUIQ010000227.1:0-3698 GCF_056401795.1 Peribacillus sp. P4_D6 | reverse complement strand
CTTTCACACTGCTTTGTTTTTCAGTTAAAGGATGTTTTTGCGGCATGGACGGATCCATCAGGCGCTTGATTCGAAGTCTTTTCCTTTTACTCCTCTTGATTTCATCCAAGCGGATGATCAATTGCTCCAGCAATTCCCAGGGATCATGGTATAAAAAGGCTTCACTGATGATATCGCCTAACGAGCGATCAAAAACAATGATTATACTTTTCCCCTCCGATGAGAGGATCCTTCCATCCTGTTTAATCCCTCCCCATTCAAGTCGAACGAGGGAACCGACAGGGATTTTTACCGATGAACCTGTTTCAAAATAATAGTTGAAGGAACCGTCGCTTGAAAGCAGATGGCCGTTCGAAACCAAGTATTTTGTGCTGCCATATTTTTTCAAATGCAGGATTTCAAGTTGAAGTGCCTGCTGCCATTCTTTTATATAATTAACTGTCGAATTCATTTTTCACTTTCCTCACAAAATATGCCATTGTAGTACGAAGAAACTGGCCCATTGGCTAGGCTCCGATGTTGAAAATAACGCTGTCATCATGACTTTTTTCGCGAATTACCTGTTTCTTTTGCATATAAAATAAGGCCCAATCTATTGATTGGGCCTTTCATACGCCAATGTTTTAACTATAGCATTTTTTATAACATCATACCATGGGCTCTTTTGGAAGAAATGGTTTAGATTAGCCTTCTGTCAACTCACTAAATTGGTCGACGAGATCACTGAAAATCTTCATTGCATTTTCGATCGGCTCAGGTTTCGTTAAATCCACTCCTGTTTTCTTAAGCAGCTCCAATGGGAAATCAGAACTCCCGCTTTTCAAGAAAGACAAATAACTTTCAAGTGTTTTTTTGTCCCCAGAAAGGATCTTATCAGCGATCGTAATGGCTGAAACGTAACCAGTAGCATATTTGTAGACATAAAACGGACGATAAAAGTGTGGGATGCGTGACCAGCCATACTTCACTTCTTCATCGAAACTTATTTCATCTCCATTATATGCACGAAATATCGTTTCATAGGCTGTATTAAAAACCTCGGCATTTAGAGGTTCTTCATTTTCAGCTTTTTCATGTACAATCTTTTCGAACTCCGCAAACATCACTTGTGTGAAGAATGTCCCTTTAAAACTATCTATGAAATGGTTAAGTAAATGTTTTTTCTTTTGTACGTCTTTTGTTGTCTTAATTAAATGGCGAATCAAAAGGATTTCATTCACAGTGGAAGCAACCTCAGCGACAAAAATGGAATACCCAGCACTTATTTGCGGTTGGTATTTTGAGCTATAGTATGAATGCATGCCATGTCCAGATTCATGTGCAAGTGTAAATACACTGTCTAAATCATCACGATGATTTAATAGGATGAAAGGGTGAACACCATAAAGTCCTAAATTGTAAGCACCTGAACGTTTTCCAGGTGTTTCCCTGACGTCGATATACCTGTTTTCCTTAAAGGTTTTAAGGATTGTGATATACTCTTCGCCAAGTGGCTTTAGTGCCTCCACCATCAAAGCAAAACCATCATCGTAAGAAATCTCCTCTTTAGCCCCTTCGACTAATGGTACACTTAAATCATAAGCACGTAATTCTTCTACACCCAGCAATTTTTTTCTTAAATGAATGTATTTATGCATGGGTCCGATATTTTGCTTAGTAGACATAATCAAATTATCATAAACCTCTTTTGGAACTTGATCTCCAAATAAGGATTTTTCCAAGGCAGATGGATAATTTCTCAGCTTTGAAAGATTCACATTATTTTTGATTGCCGTTGCAAGTGTGGAAGCGATTGTATTCTTCAATTGTACATATGGCTGATAATATGCGAAATAAGCCTCTTTTCTTTTATCCCGATCATCATCTTCAATCAATTTGGAATACATTCCTCGCGTCAGCTCTACCCTTTCGCCGTCTTCATTCGTAACTTCCCCAAATTTTATATCCGCATTGTTGATCATTCCGAACGTTTTTTGTGGAGCTGAAAAGGCTTCGCCTATTTGAGAAAGCACCTCTTCTTGTTCTTTCGTTAATACATGGGCTTTATAGCGGAAGGAATCCAATAAATCCTCTTCAAAATATTTCAAACCCTCGACTTCTTTTATGTACCCTTTTAATGTTTGTTCTTCCAGGCTTAGAAGAAACGGCATGAAGAATGCAGAAGCATTACTTATTTTCTGCCCTAACTTACCAGCTCGATCCAGCAATGCTTGTGATGAGGTGACCCGTGTATCCAAATCGGCTTGAAGCATGGCAAATACATATAGCTTGTTATAAATGTAGCCAACTTCCTCACTTAACCGTAAATACTCGAATAAATCTTGAGCTGACTGAATATGCCCATCGTAAGTTTTTAATTTTTCTGTCATCTTCAGGACTTCTTGATAATCTTTTTCCCAATTAGCCTGATCTTCGTAAATATCCTTTAAATTCCAAGTTTCTTCTATCTTTAATTCGTCACGTGATTTAAACGTTTGCATATCCTCTGCACTTCCTTTCATGCTTATAGCTTACCCTTTATTATAATCGACTTTCAGAAAAATCTGCATAGAAAAACCAGTATGCTAAAAATACATACTGGTTTTCCTTTTAAAAAATTAAAATTTTGCTGCAGTTTCAGCAACTTYCGCCAATCCTTCTGCAACGATATCCTGTGAGCGATCTGGGTATTGATTATGTCCCTCGATTACGACAGTTTCTGGGTTTTTAATGCCCCATAAGTTTAGATTCATCGTTACGTATTTCTCAGCCATTTCGCCAGCTTCCATTCCAGGCAATGCATAATCGGATCCGCGTGCATTAAGTAAGGCTACTTTTTTATCTCCAGCTAAGCCAACTGGGCCTTCAGCTGTATATTTGAATGTTGTTCCCGCTTGGGCAAGATAAGAAATATAAGTTACCAATGGTGCCGGAACCGTTGCGTTCCATAGCGGGAAGGCAAATACTACTTTATCGGCAGCAAGGAATTGATTCAAGTATTGTTGCACGATATCAGCAATTTCCACTTCTTCTTCAGTCAATTCCATGCCTTGGTTGCGTTTATATAAGGCAGTGATTKCAGTATTTCCGTAATAAGGCAAATTCAATTCAAATAAATCCAATTCAGTTATTTCATCGCCACTATTTGCTTCCTTATATGCGTTCAAAAACGTTTCATACATTTTGACACTGATAGCTTGATCCGCTGGGCGGTCATTTGATTTAACAAACAATACTTTAGACATTTTCGTTCCCCCAATTGTTAATTTTGTATATTTAATAAAAATAGCATTTAATCCATATATCTCGAATTAACTGCAATTGATACTTTCACATTATAAAACTGAAAATCCAATAAGGCAAGGATTATGTTTTTTATTTTCAAACGCAAAAAAACCGAGAGCAATTTGCTCACGGTTACGTTAATTGTTTATGATGGAAGGGACACTTACCTTTTATCGGTTCTATATCATCCCCTATGAAAAATTGTTTCCATTCATTATGATTTACATCGCCAAAGTGACTGATATCAGGATGCTTCGGGAGATTATCCCATTTCTCCACCCGTTCCCGGACCTTTTCCCGTGACATGATTCCGCCTTTTTCCGTTCCTTCCAATCCTTCAAAGATCATCCGGGGCTGGAAACCAAGGACGAGGCTATTTCCTAAATCGCGAGTTTTACGCTGTTTATAAGCAGGTGCATTACCAAAGACAAAGA
>NZ_JBFUIQ010000226.1:0-3725 GCF_056401795.1 Peribacillus sp. P4_D6 | reverse complement strand
GAGCAAGCTTATCTAGCTATTCAAGAGTATATAGAGTTTTACAATACGGCTCGCTTTCAAGAGAAATTCAACGGCCTTTCCCCAATTGAATATCGAGAAAAGGCCGCAGCTTAAAAAATACTCTTTTTTTATTGTCTACTTGACAGGGTTATGTGCACTTCGACTTCTCTTTTTTTTATGGAGCTAATGGGGCAGCGTTCCTGTAATAACTGAAAATGAGGTTTGAACGAAAAAAGACCTCTTGATAAGATGAATGTGTCCTGAGCTGGCCAGCTAAAAAGGGCAATACATCTATTTGGAGGTCTCACAATGAATGATAACCAAAATCATAAAATCTCTCAGGTTACTTCTGAAACCATAATGGTCGGAGTAGATATAGCCAAGCACAATCATGTCGCGAGAGCACAAGATTTTAGAGGATTGGAACTAGGTAAAACGTGTTTCTTTGAAAATACGAAAGCAGGATTTCATTCGGTTCTAGATTGGATTACCCAACATGTTAAAGGGTGTAAGTTAAATCAAGTGATTGTAGGCATGGAGCCAACCGGTCACTACTGGTTAAATCTACTCATCTTCTAAAAGAGAATACTATTAAGTTCGTATCAGTCAATCCACTACTTGTTAAACGAAGTAAAGATAATTCTCCTACTAAAAATGATGTGAAAAATGCTAAAGTCATTGCCAAATTGGTCAAAGACGGAAGATACGCTGAACCAACRATWCCACAAGGAGGTAATATAGGTATGGAGTATTCCAAGTATTTCCGTTGTTAGTTCATAAGATTTTAACTAACTGGTACATTACTTCCATGTAAATGTTATAATTCGTAAAATGAAAACGGTTTATTTTGCGCATATAAGTTCTTAAAGGTTTTTAAGTATAATGTTAAAGAGAAATGATGATATTGATGTAGCATGTGTTCTGGAAATTGAATGTTTGTTTTTGGACTTTAATTCACCTGATTTTTTCGAATTAAAATGAATATTGATAGGAAATTACGAAAAATAAATAAGATTATATATAAAATATAAATGTTCTTCAAGTGTTGTGAAATTTTAAAAAATCCTATATACTAAAAAAAAAGCTATTTTCCTATATGTAACTGGCGCAACATGGAGTACCATGGGGGAGCATATAGAGTATAAGCCGCGCGCCTGGGCAAACACTTGATTTATAGATCAAGTGTTTTTTATTTTCCTAGGAAGAGGTGTAGGTAGAGATGAGTAATATGCATAGAAAGATGGGGACTTTTGCTTTAACTCTGACAGGCATTGGTTCTATTATCGGCTCAGGTTGGTTGTTCGGAGCGTGGAAAGCTGCCCAGATTGCTGGGCCAGCAGCTATTTTTTCTTGGATTATCGGTATGGTTGTAATTTTATTAATTGCATTATCTTACGCAGAGCTTGGGGCAATGTTTCCTGAAGCTGGAGGAATGGTTAAGTATCCTCAATATTCGCATGGCTCTTTTATTGGATTTTTAGCTGCGTGGGCGAACTGGATTTCTATCGCTTCGACTATTACCGTTGAGGCCATTGCTTCGGTACAATATATGAGTACGTGGCCTTGGGAATGGGCCAGATGGTCTCATTCTTTAGTTGATAACAATATCTTAACGACCAAAGGATTATTCATAGCTTCTTTACTATTATTGCTCTATTTCTTCATCAACTATTGGACAGTTAACCTTTTTGCTAAGGCAAATTCATTTATCACTATTTTTAAATTAATTGTTCCAGGTGTAATGGCAGGATCGTTATTTTTTGCTGGATTCCATGGTGAAAACTTTACAAGTTCTCAAGGAATCGCACCATATGGTTGGGCAAGCGTTTTAACAGCAGTAGCTACTTCTGGTATAGTGTTTGCGTTTAACGGATTTCAAAGTCCCGTTAATATGGCAGGCGAAGCGAAGTCGCCGAATAAGTCTATACCAATTGCTGTTATTGGGTCTATTCTAATTGCAGGTTTTATATACGTTATTTTACAAGTTGTTTTTATCGGTGCAGTCGATCCGTCTATGATCGTGAACGGATGGAGTCATCTGAATTTTAATTCACCTTTTGCAGATTTGGCAATTGCTCTTAGCCTTAACTGGTTAGCGATTGTATTGTATGTAGATGCGTTTGTATCACCGTCTGGTTCAGGTGCCACTTATACAGCTACAACTTCACGAATGCTTTATGGAATGCAGAAAAATGGGTACTTACCGAATATCTTTGGTACATTACATCCACTTTATGGTGTTCCTCGTCCAGCGATGTTATTGAACTTAGGCGTATGTTTTATCTTTTTATTTTTATTCCGCGGATGGGGCGTACTTGCTGAAGTGATTTCAGTTGCTACACTTATTTCGTATATCATGGGGCCAGTTGCATTGGCAACTTTAAGACGTACTGCTTCTCATTTTAACCGTCCATTTCACTTAAAAGGTGCTTCCATTATTGCACCTTGTGGATTTGTTTTAGCATCGCTTACTTTATACTGGGCGCGTTGGCCATTAACAGGAGAAGTCGTTTTCATCATTGCCATTGGACTACCTATTTACTTTTATTATCAAGCTAAAAATAAATGGAATGGATTCAAAAAACAATTTTTATCAGGTGTTTGGCTGCTAATATACTTATGTTGTATGATTTTGATTTCTTATATTGGAAGTGAGAAGTTCGGCGGAAAAAATATTCTTACATTTGGCTGGGATATGGTGGTCATCGCATGTCTGGCACTCTGCTTCTATTGGTGGGGAGTTAAGAGCGGGATTAAAACAGAATACATGGCTGAGGCTGAAAAAATCAACAAAGAATTTATCAATAAATAACTCTTAGTGTAGACACAGCTATATGAGTAAAAAGAAAACATGGTTACTTTATAACCATGTTTTTTTATTTATTAAAAAGTGTTCGGAAATTGGAACTAATGAAAAATTAAACTTTTACTACACGTTTATATCCAATCCCGCTGAATTATGGATTGGCAGGAAGTACAAACATTTCATCTCCAAAGTCTAGTTTTAGTTCATTAAAAGAAAAAAGGAGAGTACATACATGACTAATATGTACTCTCCTTTATTTATTAAGGTCTTTTATAATTAGGTCTAGATAACTTTAGTTCAGTAATGAAATCATTGTCCGCGAAGGGTTGCTCTGTTTTGTGCAAGAGCATTGGAGAAATAAACAAAGTTACCACCTCAAAATAATTGTAACACTTATAAAACAACATTTTCTGAGGTAGATATTAAAATCAAATGGCAAATTATTGATAAACCCATTTTTTCATACATAAAGCCCACCTGTCTTAAGTATCAAAAATCAAAATAGGGAGAGTGCTCATTCATTTTTTGAAAATGTTCATATGATAGGAATCAGGGATAATTGTCCAAAAGAATGCGACCTTGAAAAGTAACTTAAAGTATAGCAAAAAAAGGAGTGATATTTCTATGTCTTATCACGATGATTGTTGTAAGAAGGAAAAACGCTGCGATTATGACCATCACGCTGATTGTTGTAAGAAGGGACAACGCTGCGATGATGACCATCACGCTGATTRTTGTAAGAAGGGACAACGCTGCGATTATGACCATCACGCTGATTGTTGTAAGAAGAAAAAACGCTGCGATGATGACCATCACGCTGATTGTTGTAAGARGAAAAAACGCTGCGATKATGACCATCACGCTGATTGTTGTAAGAAGGGACAACGCTGCGATGATGACCATCACGCTGATTGTTGTA
>NZ_JBFUIQ010000225.1:0-3735 GCF_056401795.1 Peribacillus sp. P4_D6 | reverse complement strand
ATAATAGCCCTGATAAAAAACCAAGACTTTTCATCATTTTTTCATATTTCCCCTGGCGGTCGAGTGCATCGGTTTCTTCCCGTTCCAGATGTGCCATCGTTAGCATGATTTGCTTTTGCTGATGATATTTATCGCTTTTCCCAAGCGTCTCCCCAAACTGTGAAAGAATCTCGAATTCTCCCTGTTTTAAAGCAAGGGATTGCCATATTTTCTTCAAACTATCATCCCATGCTTCTTTGACGGTGGTTTCACCTGAATCGAGCCGATTTGCAAATGTCTCGAAAAAGCTGGACAAAGGTTTGGCCATCTGTTTAGAAAGTTTCCTTGCCGCTTCTTTCAAAGGTGTATGACCGAACATGATTTCAGCTTCAAGCGATTGCATGGCGACTTTCAGCTGTCTCAGTTGACGAGGCCTCATACTTAATTTTTTTGCCGCTTCAAAACCTGCCCAAGTCGTCGCTATAATAATTATCGCTGCTCCTATTAACTTAAACATGCGGGTTCACACTTTCTCCCAAGTAAATGGGAACCCCTGCTGCATCAAGGACTTTGTAGCCCCTCCTACCGGATTTACTTCTTTTTAATTCAATAAAGCGTTCAAAGATGTTTTGCTTTAATATTTCAGCGATAATGGGTCGCTTCTTGATTTCATCCAGTGTATGGCCATGCGTGGTTATCATGAGTTTAATACCTGCATTCACGGCTTCCAGCACAGCCTGCGTATCCGCTTCACGGCCTATTTCATCCACGATCAATACATCCGGGGACATCGAACGGATCATCATCATCATCCCTTCCGCTTTAGGACATCCATCGAGCACATCAACCCTTGTTCCGAATTCGAGCTGCGGCACTCCATGCACACATCCGGCAATTTCTGAGCGCTCGTCCACTATCCCCACCTTTTGAGGGGCAATGCCGAGTTTTTCATTACCACTGGATATCATTCTTGCAATATCACGTAATATGGTCGTTTTTCCCGTTTGCGGAGCACCGATCAACATGGTATGCTGCCATTCCCCGTCATATAAATATGAAGTGAGAGGTTCAGCTGCACCTATTTTTTCACGTGCAACCCGAATATTGAATGAGGAAATATCCCTGATCGCTTTGACCGAACCATTTTCCAGGATCACCTTGCCAGCAAGCCCCACCCGATGTCCGCCCGCTATGGTTATATATCCTCGCTTTAATTCTTCCTCAAGCGTATATAACGAAAATTGACCTATATTATTCAATAATTGATCTGCATCCGAATGGGTCACTTCATAGGAAAAAAAGTATGGTTCCCCCCCTACAATGACCTCAAGCGGCCTGCCAACCCGAATTCGCAGTTCTTCCATCCTATCGATCACCATCGGTGTCATACCGCGGAGTTGCTCGTATAAACTTTTCGGTAAAAAAGAAAGAATCGTTTCCATTTTGACAATCCTCCTGTATACACCACTTTCAATAAAATATATGCCGACAAGCACGCAATGATGACAGGCTATTAAAGAAACGGACCATTTATTGATTTTTTATAACTTCCTGGATCTAAAAAAGACCGAGAAATTAATCTCGGTCTAAGTCTTAGTTGATTTCAGAAATCCGCTCCCTTTCCGCCGACTGYCTGCCAAGCCTCCTCGGCGCAARCGCCTGTGGGGTCTCGGCTAGCCAGTTATTCGGCAGGAGTGYCGMAGATTTCTTCAATCCAGTGAGGGTTCCACTCCAAAAAAGTAAAACATGAAGGGTAACCAGGTCTTCTTATAAAATCATGGTTTGGGATGAGACCATACGGACCTTCCAGACTGGGAACTTGAGGAGATGAGGATGCTTTTTAAACAGATCATGATTCGATCAGCATGAATGATTACTTTAGACCAACTGGTGCCAGCTTGTAAAATGGAGATTAAAGAGGAATATCGTGTGTACAAATCATCCAATTGCATTTGTGCAGGACCCGTTCATTTTTATCACAGTGTTGTACAGAAAGTAAGGACCTTCAGAAAGTGGTGGCACTCCATATTGGCAGGAATATACGGAAGAAGCAGATCATCTGCGTCATCATGAAGTCCAATCCCATAAAAAATCAAAAAGGTTTCGGAATGAAACCATTCCGAAACCTTTTTGTCTGCAATTTGAGGCCGAGATATTAATCTCGGCCTTCTTTCATTTATGCACGTGATACGTAAGAACCTTCATTTGTATTGATCAATAGTTTGTCACCTTGGTTGATGAAAAATGGCACTTGAACCGAAAGGCCTGTCTCAAGTACGGCTGATTTCGTGCCGCCTGAAGATGTATCGCCTTTAATTCCAGGCTCAGTCTCCGCCACTTCTAGTTCCACTGTGTTTGGAAGTTMGACACCAAGAGTTTCCGCTTGGAAAGTCATGATATGTACTTCCATATTTTCCTTTAGGAACTTAAGTTCACGTTCAATGCTTGAAGCCGGCAGCTCGATTTGGTCATACGTTTCGTTATCCATGAATACATGGCTGTCTCCACTTGCATAAAGGTACTGCATCTTGCGGTTTTCGATATGTGCTTTAGCAACTTTTTCACCAGCACGGAATGTTTTCTCCTGGATTGAACCCGTACGAAGGTTCCGAAGTTTAGAACGTACAAAAGCTGCACCTTTACCAGGTTTAACGTGTTGGAACTCGATAACCTGCCAAATTCCATTGTCTACTTCAATCGTAACACCCGTGCGAAAATCGTTTACAGAAATCATAAATTTGTCCTCCTACATGTACATGTTTACAGAATGATTAACTCTTTAGTTGAATGAGTAAGTGCTTCGTTACCGTCAATTGTAACGATTGTATCATCTTCAATCCGCACTCCGCCTACGCCCGGTAAATAAATGCCCGGTTCAACGGTTACAGCCATACCTGGTTCTAAAATGATATCAGACCTAAAGGATAATGCTGGACCTTCATGAACTTCAAGGCCGATTCCATGTCCGGTCGAATGTCCAAAATACTGCCCATATCCCTTTTCTTCAATTAGATTTCGAGTTAGTGCATCCGCTTCCCTGCCAGTCATACCGGGTTTGATCCCAGCCATTCCTCTCAGTTGAGCTTCTAAAACAATGTCATAAATATTAATAAGTTCTTCACTTGGCTTGCCAACCGCTAATGTCCGAGTGATGTCAGACACATACCCGTTATAATATGCCCCGTAATCCAATGTGACAAAATCGCCTTTTTCGATGATTTTATCAGTAGCCACTCCATGCGGAAGTGCGGACCTTATGCCGGATGCTACTATAATATCGAAGGAAGAAGAAGTTGCCCCTTGTTTCCTCATAAAGAATTCAAGTTCATTGGATACATCCAGTTCCGTAATCCCTGGACGCAGGAAATCCAGAATATGCGTAAACGCAGCATCAGCAATAGCAGCCGCTTCCTTTAATATCTTAATCTCTGATGAAGTCTTTATCAAGCGTAAATTCTCAATAACCCCAGACACCGGCAAAAGTTGGCCATCAATGGCCGCTTCATAAGCTTTATATGTAGCATAAGTCAGGTGCTCTTGCTCAAAACCCAGCTTGCCGATGTTCATCGCTTTAGCCTGCTTGCCGACTTCTTCCATGATGGTTCCTTTGTGTTGAACGACTTCATAGTCCGGTGCCTGCTTGCCCGCTTGTTCCACGTATCTGAAATCAGTGATGAATTTAGCTTCTTTTTGGGAAATGAGGACAACGCCTGCACTTCCCGTGAAGTTGGTCATGTATCGGCGGTTATATGTACT
>NZ_JBFUIQ010000224.1:0-3768 GCF_056401795.1 Peribacillus sp. P4_D6 | reverse complement strand
ACTCTAGGCAATGATGCAGGGGTAATAGGTGCAGCCTGGCTCATTAAAAGCCAAATGAATACGTGATTCCATGCTGCCCTCCGGCAATCAGGGTTATAAGAAAAAAAGATGGAATATTCAAAGATAGTTCCCCCTTTTTGAGGGGGAGAACCATGACCCATTATTGAGGCGCTCTGGATCGCAGATCCAGCGCTTCTTCGATGAGGAGGGACCAGGATTGAAAAGGGTCTTCAAAAAACAGGGATATTCATTGTTTTGGGTCGTATTGATTTCACTTTGGCTTAAAACATATATCGCCTATAAAACAAGTTTTGAGATAGATATTGATAATTGGATCCAGGAGTTCATACTATTCATCAATCCTGTCAGTTTCCTTTTACTTACACTTGGCATGAATCTATTTTTAAAAGAAAATAGACGGGCTGCATACTTATTGATCATGAGTTTTTTCATCACCTTCGTCCTCTTTGCCAATCTTGTTTTTTTTCGCTTTTTCAATGATTTTTTAACCATTCCCGTTCTTTTTCAAACGAGCAATATGAACGACCTTGGAAGCAGTGTACATGAATTGATCAATCCGAGTGATCTATTGTATTTTGCCGATATTCTGTGCTTGATGCTTCTGCTGAAATACAAACCAAAAGCATTTCATGAAAGTCGTTACAATCCCCAGGACCGTAAATTCTATTTGTTAATGGCTTTAGGAGTGACATTTTTTAACTTAGCTTTAGCGGAAGCGGCGCGTCCTGAACTCCTGACAAGAACGTTTGACCGCGAAATCCTCGTTAAGAATATCGGTACGTACCATTATCACCTCTATGATGCAATATTACAGACRAAATCATCAGCTCAACGTGCACTTGCTGATGGCAGTGAATTGTCGGAAATTGAAAATTATGTCCGTGCCAATCAAAAAGAAGTTAATGATGAACTTTATGGTCTGGCAAAAGGCAAAAATGTAATTCTTATATCATTGGAATCCACTCAAAGCTTTGTCATCAATAAAACTGTCAACGGGGAAGAAATCACTCCTTTTCTGAACCAATTCATTAAAGATAGCTATTATTTCAATAACTTTTATCACCAAACCGGCCAGGGAAAAACATCCGATTCAGAATTCATTATTGAGAATTCCCTCTATCCTTTAGGTAGAGGTGCAGTATTTTTCACTCATGCCCAAAATGAATACAAAGCCACACCTGAAATCTTATCGGAAAAAGGTTACTATACGGCTTCCTTGCATGCCAATAATAAAAGCTTTTGGAATCGTGACATAATGTACGATTCTCTTGGGTACCAACGGTTTTATGATAGTGATGAATACAAAGTGTCTGAAGGGAATTCCATCAATTGGGGTTTGAATGATAAATCGTTCTTCAAACAATCAATTTCTCACTTGAAGAGGATGCCTGAGCCTTTTTATGCCAAGTTCATAACGTTAACCAATCATTTTCCATTCACTTTGAATGAAGAAGACCGGACATTGGAACCTTACGATTCGAATTCCAAAACATTGAATCAGTATTTTCCGACCGTACGTTATACCGACGAAGCCTTGAAACAGTTTATCGGCGATTTGAAACGTAATGGATTATATGAGGATTCGATCATTGTTCTATACGGAGACCATTATGGAATTTCTGAAAATCACAACTCTGCCATGAGCCAGTTCCTTGGGAAGGAAATTACTCCGTTCGAATCGATCCAGCTTCAGCGTGTCCCGCTCATCATACATGTCCCCGGGCAGAAGGGAAAAACGATTTCCACCGTTTCCGGCCAAATTGATGTAAGGCCGACTCTTCTTCATTTATTGGGAATTGAAAATGATGATTATATTGAATTCGGCAAAGATCTATTTTCCGAAGAGAAATTAGAGTTCACCGTTCTTCGCGATAGCAGTTTCATCACGAAGGATTACCTCTATACGATGGATACCTGCTATGATAAAAACACCGGCGCGGCGACTGCAAAGGATTCATGTGAGAAGTATTTGGAAAAGGCAAAGCAGGAGCTTGATTACTCCGACAAAATCATTTACGGGGATTTGCTCCGATTTTATGAGCAGCCTTGAAAAAGGAAACCTGGCGCAATCCAGGTTTCAGACTGTAGACAAACCTTGATGAAAATCGAGTTTGTCTACAGTTTTTTTGCTTGTACAAATTTGGACGTTGATTTCCACTTCAGGCACTCGCTTTCCGCGGGCGGTCCGGGAGCCTCCTCGGCGCACCTTGCGCCTGTGGGGTCTCCCTTGGACTCGCTATTCCCGCAGGAGTCTCGCACCCTCCGTTCCAATCAACTATGTTTAAAAATCTGGATAGAACTTCTTTTGCCTACAGTCTTTTTTGTTTTAAAACGGAAACAAATATGGCTTAACGTTGGTTCTTAGGCTATGGTTTTCATGATAAAATACCTTCATTTCTCAACTTTGCGTTGGACCACTTTAAGGGGACTTAAAAAATTATCGATGCAAGTGATGCTTACTTTCGCTGCCATTAATTTAAAGAAGATGGCCACGTGGACATGGCAAGGTCCTACAATGGCATAACATAGTGGCTCTAAGAGCCCAAATCTCTTAACCTTTTGTCTACAACCTGAAACTTGGCGCAATCCAGGTTTTTTCGCTTTTTCAGGGAAATCAGTATCCCTTACAATTATGAAACAAGAGACTTCCTGAACATCTTTCTGTTTTTCCCTTCATAAAGATAAAACAATGAAAGGGGCGGAGGCTGAATGAAAGTTGTGAGCAGAAGCGGGGATGATTTGGCATATTACAGTCAATTGTTCCAAATTCCCCGGGTTTTGATTGAGGATGCCAATCCGGCCATTACTGGCGGAGTTTTGCCAAATGGCATCGAAGTACAGATACCTGGATACATTGTTCAGCAAGAGTCCCGGTTAGATATCGATTTTGCTGAAATCGCTTTACAATATCACCTGCCAATCGATGGGATAGTATTATTGAATCAAGATGGACAAAAGCCTTTTTCGGTACCCGTCCGGGTGATGAATCCCGTGATAGTCACCGACAAGCCCTWCGAATATCAATCACTTCTTGACGATCTTGATGTTCTATCTTGTCATTACCCCTTTATTAAGGTTGAATCGGTCGGAAAGAGTGTGCTGGGAAAAGAACTCCTTGAGGTAAGAATCGGTCAAGGTGAAAAGATCATACATTATAACGGTTCATTCCACGCTAATGAATGGATCACTACGGCTGTTTTGATGAAATGGCTGAATGATTTTCTGCTGGCAGTAACGAATGATCGTACACTTTGCGGAATGGACTGTATGCCGTACTACCGGGATATGTCCATTTCGATCGTTCCAATGGTGAATCCGGATGGAGTCGACCTTGTCCTAAAGGGGGAGGAGGCGGCAGAGGGGAAGGTTGATGTTTTAAAAATAAATAATGGCAATCCTGCCTTTTATGCTTGGAAAGCCAATATCCGCGGTGTAGACCTGAATAACCAATATCCTGCTAACTGGGAGGTTGAAAAGCGCAGAAAGATTCCAAAAGCCCCTGCACCGAGGGATTTTCCAGGAGAAACCGCGTTATCAGAACCAGAAGCATTGGCCATGAAGGAGCTGGCAATAAGACGGAATTTTGAAAGAGTGCTTGCACTTCACACCCAGGGAAAAGAATTCTATTGGGGATATGAGGGACATGAACCTGAACAGGCAGCGAATGTTGCGAGAGAGTTTGAGGAGCGCAGCGGGTATCGGGCCGTAAAATACGTTGACAGCCATGCTGGGTATAAAGATTGGTTC
>NZ_JBFUIQ010000223.1:0-3774 GCF_056401795.1 Peribacillus sp. P4_D6 | reverse complement strand
GTGTTAAGCCAAGTCTAAAATTGGACTTAGTTGAAATGAAACAATATCCAAACGGGGTGATTAAACCGACATATAATATTATTTATGCGTAGGAACTTCACTCCCTAAATAAGTTGTACTTATACTTAGCTGTGAGGGTTGTGTTACCGCAACCCTTTTCTAATGCAACAAATCTTCTTTCGGAGGGAAATTTGCAGCATAAGGGCTTTTCCTATAATAAAACTACCATAAATATTATTCTATTCAGATAGTTTGCCATATGCAACATAGTTATCTATCTCTTAATTATATAAAGCGATACAAAAAGGTTGCTATAGACCCACCCATTTTTAAGTTGATATGATATTCAGGTACTTAATTGTGGGGGGAAGTTGAATGGAAGAACAAAAATATAATGACCTCAAATTAGGCGAACGTGGTGCAATCATCAGTATTATTGCTTATATTTGTCTATCAATCATGAAGCTGGCTATCGGATACATAAGCGACTCAGCGGCTTTAAAAGCGGATGGGTTGAACAACACGACTGATATTATCGCGTCCCTTGCCGTATTGATCGGTTTAAGGCTAGCTCAAAGACCCCCCGATAAAGATCATGGTTATGGTCATTGGAAGAGTGAAACGATTGCATCAATGGTAGCTTCATTTATCATGTTTGCCGTTGGTATACAAGTATTGATAGATGCTGTTGCTTCCATGCTTAAAGGTGGAGAGGAATCACCTGACATTATTGCCGGATATGTAGGTGTTTTATCAGCAATAGCCATGTATTTTGTATACCGATATAATAAAAAGCTTGCTGTGAAAATTAACAGTAAAGCCGTTATGGCAGCTTCGAAAGATAATATTTCCGATGCTTGGGTAAGTATAGGAACAGCTATAGGGATTTTCGGCTCCCAATTAAACATGCCTTGGCTTGATCCTCTTACTGCCATCATTGTTGGATTATTAATATGCAAAACAGCCTGGGATATATTCAGTCAAGCCTCACATGAACTTTCTGACGGTTTTGATGAAAATAAAATTCATCTATATAAGGATGTAATTACAAATGTAGATGGGGTCAAGGGGATAAAAGAAATTAAAGGAAGAAATTACGGGAACAATGAAGTGATTGATGTTGTGATCCTTGTCAATTCTACCTTGGATATTAAAGAAGCACATGATATAGCGACACATGTAGAAAAAGTGATGATGAAAGATCATGGAGTGTATGATGTTCATGTCCATGTAGAGCCCAATTAACWCTCTCTTTCATTATGAATTAAAAAAAGGTCTAAATCTGCTTTACAAACATATGAATGATATGCAATCATTAATTCATTACATTGGAAGGAAAAGGTACCTTATACAATGAAGCAGTAATCTTATCAAATAAACAGTAAATCTGAATCAATTTCAATGGGTGTAATCGGTTAGATATGTTCAATGCAAATGCGCCGTCACTTTGTTTGCTTACCGGATTTATCGGTAAGTAAAGTGAATTCATTTTTTCATTTGAACAAGAATCTTTTTAGATACCCATGTGAGGTTTTTAATGATTATGTTTAGAGATGGGATTCGTCTGTTCGTTTATAGGTACTAATTCATATACAATTACTTTTTCTGATATCCAATCAGATGAGGTATATTTGGTTTATGTATATTAATTTAGTAACAGGCGATCTCTCTCTAGAAAAATGGAGGGGGATTTTTTATGTTATTTTTAAAAGCGAATGATTTAAAGAAAAGCTACGGAAGCCGTGAAGTTCTTTCTGTTGATACACTTCATCTTTACAGTCATGACCGTGTTGGTTTGGTTGGCAGGAATGGAGAAGGTAAAACGACCCTGCTTTCTATACTAGCGGGAGTGAGGGAACCCGATTCCGGTCATATCGAGAGCTATGGAACAGTCAGCTATATCCCGCAGATGGAAGAAACTGAACAAGAAATAAGCGGGGTATTAACGAGTATATGGAAACTGCCCGATGAGAATCAAGAAATCATAAGCGGCGGTGAACGAACCCGAAGAAAAATCGCCGCAGCCCTTTCTTCCAATGCGGATGTATTGATCGCGGATGAACCTACCAGCCATTTGGATATATTCGGAATTGAACAATTGGAAAAAGATTTGAAATCTTTTAATGGCGCTATTTTGCTTACTTCACATGATAAAGCATTCTTGAATCRTCTATGTACAACAATATGGGAAGTTGAGCAAGGCAAGGTAACGGTATATGAAGGGAATTACGAAGCGTATATAGAACAAAAGCAGGCAAAAACAGAAAAGGAAAATAAGCAATATGAAGAGTATACCCGCGAAAAGAACCGGTTGAAACAGGCTGCACAAAACCTCCAAGCTAAATCCGATTCAATTAGGAAAGCCCCTAAACGAATGGGTAATTCAGAAGCAAGGCTGCATAAACGGAGCTCCGGGAAACAGAAGGCGAAATTGAACCGTTCTGCTGAAGCGATCGAAACTCGAATCGAAAAATTAGCAAAAAAAGATAAACCGAGGGAAGATCCCCCCATCATCTTTGATATATCAGAATTTCCATCTTTGCATAGCAAAAGGGTCATTCGATTTAATGGCTGTTCCCTGAAAGTCGGGTCACGGGTGCTGAAACAACATATTTTTGGAGATGTCCCCTTAGCTTGCAGACTCGCCATCAATGGTCAAAATGGTTCAGGAAAAACGACATTATTGAAAAAGATAGTGGAAAGGCACCCAGATTTATATGTCGCGATGCCAGCAAAGATTGGATTTTTTGCCCAACAACAAGAAAATTTAAATGAAAGTAAATCGGTTCTCGAAAATATATTGGAGGACAGTCCCTACAATCAAGCCTTTATTCGTACACTATTATCACGATTAGCTTTTAAAGGAAATGACGTTCACAAACAAGTAACACTTTTAAGCGGTGGGGAAAAAGTCAGGGCTTCCCTGGCAAAAGTTTTTTTGGGAAACTATAATGTACTGGTTTTGGATGAACCTACAAATTACTTGGATATTCATACTAAAGAGGCTTTAACAGAAGTGTTAAAAGCATATCCAGGAACGATCGTTTTTGTGACTCATGATCGTTCATTGATCCAATCGCTAGCAACACATTCACTTTCATTTGAAAAAGAACCCCCGAGAGTATGTGCTATAAATAAGGAATCARCAAAATCAGCCACTCGCAAGGATGGCCTTGAAGATAAACAGGCTGAGCTTCTTATGATTGAAGTGCAAATCATCGAGACACTTGGTAAACTGTCCAGTGTTATGAAGGAAGAGGAAAAAGCGGAATTGGATAGGGAATACCTCCAACTCTTGAACAAGAAAAAAGAGCTTGAAGAATAAGTGCAAACCATAAAAGGCCCTTCTCAATCGAGAGGGCCTTTATGATTTAGTTTATGTTACATTTATTAAAAGACCATTAAAAAGGATTAAGGTAAATTCATCCTGATTGGAGATCAAATGAAAATTTGATCATTAAATGGCTATGGGGAGCTAAGATTAAGGCAGCCATCGTCACTGTTGAAAAAGGTGTGTACTATATGTTGAAAGAGTACAGAGTCAGCTTAATATAAGTTCCAAAAGACCAGAAATTTTTCTGTTGATAAGAATGCTGGCAAAGCCACTATCATTGATTTGTTCCTGCAAAATCTAAGCCCCTTACTCATATGAGTAGGGGCTTCAGTTTGTAGACAAAAGGGGTTCGGAATTAAAAAATTCTGAACCCCTTTTGAAATTCCCTTTGAATTTCCGCCTAAAGTTAAGAGATTGGGGCTCTACGAGCCCACTATGTT
>NZ_JBFUIQ010000222.1:0-3917 GCF_056401795.1 Peribacillus sp. P4_D6 | reverse complement strand
CCCATAATGGACAAAACCAAACATAATGCGATTCCAGCTGGGGCACATATCCTTTTTATCATTCAGGCTTCCTCCCTTGTATTCTTTTTAGTTCTGTTAGCAACAATTCCAAACCACTGCCGTGAAGGGGTAAAAATGAATGGAAATGAACTATATAGATCCTATAAAGAAATCAAGGCAGCATCGGGAATCCCAGCAGCCGCCTCTTTGAAAAGCCTTCATGAAAGGTATCCATTTATCTCTGGATTCTTTGAGTCCAATTGTTTACTCAATTATAAGTTTTATTGTTTGACCAGGCTTTAGAAGGGACAGCAAGGGAATATCTTCTTCTATAACTCTTCCTATAACGTTGACTCKGTGGTCAGCCCCTAGGTCTCTTTTGCAAATCTGAACCTCTCCCCGATACCTTCCATAAGCATCATTGTCCATCGTTATGGATCCAAGGCTTCGTGCAGCTGTATTACTCGGCTCAACATTTGCGGTGACCCGGGTATTCTGCAGCCGGAAAACATCTTGAGAAACATCTGGCCTCACTTTATACTGACCGCTTTGCAAAAGTCGGGATTCCATTCTAATAGTTAGAATGTTCAGGTTTTTATATGCAGATAGATTCTCAAGCAAATTACCCTCCGTTCCCTGATCTCCAACGTAAACTCCTTCCACATGCTGGATCAGCTCAATTCCGGCGGCGTAAGGATTCATCAGCCTGTGTTTTTCAAGCGTTGGAAGACCCTCATGAAGAGGACCGCGTTTACTTCCTGCACCCGGGATGAAAGCAAAGATCGGTATGCCGTATTTCTTGAACATTCTATTTTGTTCATGAAAGAACTCTTCTTCAAGGCCCGTTTCAGGCCTTGGATAAAAGKTGTGCCAAGCTATCAGACTTTCCGGTTCCACTCCGCCCCCAAGCACGGCTAAAAGTTCATCTTCATTCAACGTACTTGCATTTAGTGAGAGTGAAAACACCTTAGATAAAGATATGACCGTTTCTTTATCGAACCCATCATCAAGGCGAATCCCCTTAATACCTAATGGCCATAAATCCGTAAATTTGTTAATCCCCAAATGATCAAGTGTATTTAATGAGACATCTGCATGGATTTCCATTCCATAGTCCTCTGCAAGCTTTAAAAGCCTGATCATCCTCTTCACGAGGTCCCCCTTTTCTTCAGGAATATGGAGCGAGGTAAATGCTCTCTTCACTCCCAGGTTAGCAGCATGTATAATTTGTGTTTCTGCAAGCGGGTCCTGTAGATAAAAAGAAATTCCGATCACTTAAATTCAACCGCCATTTCATCTTTAAATCCGAACAGATACGTAAAAATAAACCCTGCTATATAGGAAATGAACAATCCAGCAAGGAACAGGGCGATTTGGTTTGGATGAACTAGAAAGGTAAGCGGCAGTCCGGATACACCGATGGAAGACGTGGCGATCCCGAATTGAGCTTGGAATGCTCCGCCTACTCCTGCACCTAAACATGCAGTTAAGAAGGGCCGGCCCAATGGCAGGGTCACTCCAAATATAAGGGGTTCACCGATACCTAGCATTCCTGAAGGAAGCCCTCCTCCGATAGCCCTCTTCAAACTTGCTTTCTTCGTTTTCATATAGATGGCAAATGCCGCTCCCACTTGCCCCGCGCCACCCATCGCCAAAATGGGAAGCAGTGGATCATCACCAATCGAATTTATTAATTCTAGATGGACAGGCGTTAAACCTTGATGTAAACYAGTAATGACGAGAGGGAGGAAGGCCGCACCAAGCACGAATCCAGCTACAACACCGCCGAAATCCAATACATTCAATAACCCATTCGTAATGGCATCCGATAAAAACCCTCCTACCGGCATAAATACAATGTAAGTGACAATCCCGGTAATGAGTAAAGCGATGGTTGGCGTCAAAATGATATCCAGTGATTGAGGAATGAATTTCCTGACCTGTTTTTCCACCAAGGCTATGAAAATAGCTGCAAAGAGTACTCCGATCAACCCACCGCGGCCAGGGAGCAAATTTTCACCGAACAATGAAATGTCGCCGACGGCCGGATTTATGACCAAGATACCAGCAAGGGCACCAAGTGCAGGTGATCCGCCGTATTCTTTTGCAGCATTGGTCCCAACCAAAATCCCCAAGTAGGCAAACAGACCGGATCCGATAACGGTTAAAATGATGGCTAATTGTGATTCTGCTGCAAGCCAGCCCGCTTGAACGATTGCCTTTGTAATACCGGTAATCAAACCTGATGCCACTAAGGCGGGAATTAAAGGGATGAAAATACTTGCAATCCTGCGTAAAAAAAGTCTAAACGGTTTTGCGTTTTTCCTATCAATCTCTGATTTATTCTTCGAGGCCACTTCTTTTAAGTTCAAATCTCCAGAAGCTTCCCCCAGAAGCTTTTCAAATTCTGTATGAACCTTGTTCACCACGCCTGGCCCGAGAACGATTTGTATCGTTTCCTCTTCAATGACGCCAAAAACGCCTTCCGTATTTTTTATATCTTCCATTTTTACTTTCGAACGATCGATTGGCAATACCCTCAGTCTCGTCATACAATGTGCAGCATCGGCAACATTAGATGCCCCACCTAATTTCCCCAATAACTCTTCTGCTAAACTGGCGTACTTATCCCCCTTACCCATTCATAAGCCCCCTTTTTCAAATCTCGGATTAATCATTTATATCGATCTGTCATCGATTTAATGGCAGACCTTGTGTTATCAATATATTGGACAGTTTCTTCATACTGCTCTGAAGCCATCCCCAAAAACAAAATGTCAATCATATATAATTGCGCCAATCGTGAGGATGTTGCTGCACTTCGAAATGGTGCTTCATTCGAATAGGATGTAAACAATGTGGCATCACACAAAGAAGATACCGTTGTTTGGCCATAATGGGTCAGCCCGATTGTCTTGACCCCACGTTCCTTTGCCAGCTTCAATATATTGACAACTTCAGGTGTTTCCCCAGAGAATGAAATGGCAAAAACGATGTCATTCTCATCAGCATTTGCAATCAGGGTTGCAACTAAATGCATATCTGTAAAAGCCGTTGCTCCTTTATTGATGCGAAGTAATTTTTGCTGAGCATCCGCAGCAACTATATTCGAAGCACCCACACCGCAAAAGTGGACGGTTTTTGCATTCAGCATCAGCGTCATGGCATGTTTTAGATTATCATGATCGATTATTTCAGATGTGTCCCGGATGGTCTGAATCGAATTACTCGTTGTTTTCTCCACAATCCGGTACAGTGATTCGGAAGGCTCGATATCCCGGTAGCCCTGTTCAACCGTCTTCATCAAATCTCCGGCAATCCTTATTTTCAGATCTTGATATCCTTTTATTCCAAGCGATTTACACAACCTAATAACAGCAGCCCCGCTTGTTTGGGCAGACGTACTTAATTCCTGTACAGTGCTGTTCACAACTTCATGAGGATTCTGCAGAATATATTCCGCTAGTTTTTGTTCTGATTGCGGCAGCTTGGTCAACATCGTCTGTATGATGGATAATCCTCCTGTAGCCATTGCTTCCCTCCTAATCTTCATAGATCGAGATGGCTTTTCTGACATCTCCATCCGCTTTTTCCAGTAACTCCATAGCTTTTTCATAATCTGTTGCCGTTTTTATCATGACAATCGCTGGCTTAACTTGATTATTTGCCTTTTCAAGCGTATTCAAAGCTTGATCATAATCAGCATTCGTTACTGTTTCTATGATGTTTACTGCACGATCCTTCAGTTTTTGATTACTGACATTTACATCGACCATCAGATTTTCATAGACTTTGCCCAATCGGATCATTGTTGCCGTTGAAATCATATTGAGTACCATTTTATGTGCGGTTGCCGCTTTCATTCTCGTGGATCCTGTTAACACTTCCGGCCCGACCACCACTTCAATCCCTATATC
>NZ_JBFUIQ010000221.1:0-3928 GCF_056401795.1 Peribacillus sp. P4_D6 | reverse complement strand
GTGGTTGCCAATATCCTTCACACGTTTTCAACGCAAGTTATTAGAGCGATAGAAAACTACTTTTATGAACAAGGGTTCCACATTATCGTTTGCAATGCAGATGACAATCCTGAAAAGGAAAAGAATTATATTGAAATGCTAAGGGCTAAACAAGTGGATGGGATCATCATTTTCCCCACAGGGGACAATCTTGATTTATATCAACGCATGAAGAGTGATCAATTCCCGATTGTTTTCATGGATAGGACGATCGAAGAATTGAATATTGCTACAGTCATGCTCGATAATCACCTTGCTTCCAAGTTAGCGGTCGATCGGTTTATTGAAAAGGGTTTTGAAAACATTGCAATCATAACCACTTCAATAATACGCGATATCAGTCCCCGAATCGAACGGATCAAAGGGTACAAGGATTCACTCGCGTCACATGGGATACCATTCAATTCAGAATATATTAAAACTGTGAATGCAGATGAAATTCCGGTTGCGCTTTCAGAATTTTTCGAATTGGAAAAGCCGCCTCAAGCCATTTTGGCAGGAAATGATATCGTGCTTAATGAAGTATTGCGTTATATGAAACAGCATGAAATCCATATACCTGATGACATAGCGGTCATAGGCATCGATGATGTTCCTTATGCCAGTTTCTATACACCGACCATCACAACGGTTAATCAGCCGGCCATTGAAATGGCAAACTTGGCAGCAGAGTTACTGCTTAGTCAAATCAATAAATCAGGAAAAGAGGATACAAGCGTGCATCGCTTGAAACCGACTTTGCTTTCAAGGAATTCTTGCTAGATTCGGATGTAAGAATTCCTGTGAAAAAGAAAGCGCTTTTTTTACGGGGATTCTAAACCGATTTAGTTTTTGGGTCATATAGGTTTTACTCTTGGTTATTAAATGGAAACGTTTCCAAAAATGCTGCTGCATTTATAGAAACGTATAGGGGGGTTCTTTATGTTTTCAAATGGTAGAGGAATGGTTATCGTTTTCTTGTTCTTGGCAGGGGTAATAAATTATCTGGACCGATCTGCACTATCCATTGCAGCTCCGTTCATCCAAGATGATTTATCTTTAACAGCCACACAGATGGGAATTATCTTTAGTAGCTTTTCAGTTGGTTATGCCGTATTTAACTTCCTTGGAGGCATGGCGTCCGATAAATGGGGAGCAAAGCTTACGCTTTTCGTGGCAATGATCGTTTGGTCATTATTCAGTGGTGCACTTGTGCTTGCTGTCGGTTTTGCCAGTATGATAGTCATCCGCATCTTGTTTGGGATGGGCGAAGGCCCTCTTTCAGCAACCATCAATAAAATGGTGAATAACTGGTTCCCGTCAAATCAACGGGCATCTGTCGTTGGTCTGACGAATAGCGGGACTCCGCTTGGTGGCGCAATCGCAGGTCCAATAGTTGGATTCATTGCCATCTCATATGGATGGAGAGTTTCTTTCATTGCCATAATGATAATTGGTCTTATTTGGGCGTTTTGCTGGTGGAAGTTCGTTAAAKAAAAACCACAAGAGTCAAAAGAACAGAAACATACAGGAAAATCTTATGTAGCGGCAACATCGGAAGGAAAGGTGAAATTCACCTTTTATTTAAAACAAAAAACTGTTTTATTTACAGCTCTAGCCTTTTTTTCTTACAACTACATTCTCTTCTTTTTTTTAACTTGGTTCCCAAGCTATTTGGTGGATGCACGCGGGCTAAGTGTAGAAAATATGAGTATCATTACAGTGATTCCTTGGATTTTTGGATTCATCGGACTAGCTTTGGGTGGATTCGTGTCAGATTTCTTCTATAAAAAATTCGCACAAAAAGGTGTTTTATTCTCACGTAAGCTAGTGCTAGTAACATGTTTGTTCTTATCGGCGTTATGTATCGGTTTTGCTGGACTTGTATCTACGACAGTCAGTGCAGTAACGCTTGTCGCACTTTCCGTCTTCTTCCTATATTTGACTGGTGCCATTTACTGGGCCATCGTCAACGATGTCGTCGACCCTGGTAATGTTGGTTCTGTTGGAGGTTTTATGCATTTCTTGGCAAATACAGCAGGAATCATCGGACCGACGTTAACAGGATACATTGTCGATACCTCAGGCACATACACAGTTGCATTCTTGCTTGCAGGTGGATTGGCAGTTGTTGCCTCGCTAGCGGTCATCCGTTTTGTACGACCGATAGTAAAGCCTGCGTAATAGATTGTTAGAATGGAAGTGTCTCCCAAAGGGAAGACACTTCCATTTTTCATTTGTATTAGGCATGCCTAGCGGACCCTATTTTCTTTTCGAAATGTAGCTGGTGTCTTTTCATTGTATTTCTTAAAGGTACGATAAAATTGGGGCATGCTTTCAAAACCACACATTTCGGCAATATGGGCAATGGTGTGATTCGTTTCCAGTAAAAGTTCCTTTGCCTTGATGATCCTTTTCGTGTTTAGATACACGACTAACCCAATTCCAGTCGTTTCCTTAAAAACCCTGCTAAAATGTGCGGGACTGACCAATGCTTTTTGTGCAAGTATCGTCAGCGTCAATGGTTCATCCATATGTTCATTAATATAGATTAAAATATCTTTCATCCATTCTGAACTATAGCTCTTGCCCTCGGATAATTCTTGTTTGCCATTTATCCGGATACGGTATAAATCAAGTATGATCTGATGAACGGTCAGCAAACAAGCATGCCTCGAGCCCATCGATCGGCTATTCGTTTCTTGCAGGATGAGTTCTAGCTGTTCTTCCATCTTAACTTGTTTCTTTTGCGGCAATGATATTTTATAATTCTTACTCTTTTTTGTCAGATCAAACAAATGTAAATATGAAAAAGAATCATCAACCATATCTTTATATATTAATGTGGGACTGAAAAAGATAATGGTGGAGGTAACAGGGTCGTCTTTATTCGGTAAAGCCCTATGAATGGTATTATTCGGGATCAGGAATACATCCCCTTGCTGCATATCATAAAACACATCACCGATAAAAAAGGTCCCTTTACCGTTATAAACATAAACAATTTCATAATGGTCATGCATATGATCGGACAATTCATTCTGGGGACTTTTCGTATCTTGATAGACAAAAGAAAATGGGAAGAGTAAATCATGATTTAATGCATTATGGATTTTTTTCATTTGTTCATCTCCTGAAAGTATAATACAACAAGAATGAGTATATTTATAGCAAAATACGCAATTAATATTTCAAAAATTGATGTTAAAATTAATAGAGGATTTGAAAATTTAAAAAAATCAAAGGAAAAATGAAAGGGCTTTCGGAATGGATTTACGTTACCTTTAGAACTTCTTCACTCATGATAAGGAGGGAACAAAATGAATAAATTTGTTCAATTGCATTCAAACGATGATGTTGTTATTTCCTTGGAGGGGATTCAGAAAGGACAGAGCCTCCAGATTCAAACAAAAGATAGGGGAATGATCCATATCAAGGCACGTGATGACATTCCTAAAGGGCATAAAATATTAGTGAACCCGGTTAATCGAGGGGAGGACGTAATCAAATTTGGCTACTCGATCGGAAAAGCTAAAGAAGATCTCTCCATTGGAGATTGGGTTCACACCCATAATCTGACATCCGGTTTGCATGGCATATTGGATTATTCCTATCAACCTAGCAGACAAAATACAAAAGAACCCAGTCAAAATCATACCTTCCAAGGATATATCCGTGAAAATGGGGAAGTGGGTATCCGGAATGAAATCTGGATCATCAATACGGTAGGCTGCATCAATAAAACATGTGAACTTCTCGCCAAAATGGGAAATGAGCAGTTTAAAGATCGACAAATTGATGGGGTTCATCACTTTTCCCACCCCTACGGTTGTTCTCAATTGGGAGATGATTTGACCCATACGCAGAAACTATTGGCAGCCTTGGCTCAACATCCAAATGCAGCAGGGGT
>NZ_JBFUIQ010000220.1:0-4018 GCF_056401795.1 Peribacillus sp. P4_D6 | reverse complement strand
AGGTTTATTCCAAATTTATGGGCGGTGAATTCATGAAACAAGCAGATTGCATTATTATTGGTGGAGGTATAGCCGGGATTCAGGCAGCCATCCAGCTAGGAAGATATAAACATGATATTATCGTCATTGATTCTGCTCAAGGCCGCTCCTCCATTGCCAAGGCATACCATAACATTCTTGGGTGGCCAGACGGGGTAAGCGGGAAACAATTAAGGACGCTTGGCAGGCAGCACGCTGAAAAATTCGGTGTCGAATTCATGGATGATACAGTGACATCTCTAGAAAAAAAGCAGGACAAGTTTTTTATCCAAACTAAAAATGACAGGGAATATCAAKCAAAAATGATTTTTCTTGGTACTGGCATTACCGATAACATTCCTCCAATCAAAAACATCTATTCAACTCTTGGGACATCCACATATATATGCCCTGACTGTGATGGGTATGAGATCATGGATAAGCAAACCGTTGTTCTTGGTGGCGGAAATACGGGTGCAGGCATGGCGCTTACTCTATTATATTGGTCAAAAGATATCATTTACGTAAACCATTTGAAATCTAAAATTGATGATGAGTATAGAGATAAGTTAACGGCAAATCACATTCCCGTAATTGAAGAGGAGGTTTGTGAGGTTCATGTCGATGCCAATCAGGAGTTAACGGGCATAGAATTAGTATCTGGTAAAATTATCAGAGCTGAAAAGGCATTTACGGCGTTTAAAGGGAACAAGCTTAATAATGGCCTAGCCTTACAATTAGGTGTGCAGGTCAATGAAAACAATCATGTCGTGGTTCATCCCCGGACTAAAGAAACGAATATTAAAGGAGTCTGGGCAGGCGGCGACCTCGTTGCTCATTCCGAACAAGTCACCATTTCCATGGGAGATGGCACCCAGTCAGCGATATGGATTCATAAGAGGCTGTTAGGCTATCCACTTCCTTATGATTGACAGTTTCCTGAATTAAAAGGCGCCCTGTTCACCAGGCCGCCTCAGTTTGTACATAAAAAGGATTCTATCTGAATTTTAAAACAAAGTTGATTGGAACGGAAGGTACGAGACTCCTGCGGGAAAAACGTGTCCAGGGAGACCCCGCAGGCGCAAGGGCGCCGAGGAGRCTCCCGGACCGCCCGCGGAAAGCGAGTGCCTGGAGTGGAGATCAAAAATTGTCTACAATTTTATGCGACCTATTCACCAGGCCGCCTTTACATTGGTATTTAAGCTTTTCCAGGTCAGTCATTCAATACACCTCTACATTCGATTCCTTCCCTTAAAAACCTTAACCAAAATGAGAATGACCGCGATGATAAGCAAGATATGTATAAAGCCTGCAGCCACTTTGAAGACTAAACCAAGAACCCATAATAATATTATTACACCAATAATCGTCCAAATCATGATAATCCCCCTTTCTTCCCTTTTAAAGGACTTTTTATTAATAAGAATTCCACTTACATTTAAAATACCCATATCTTTCTCTAACAAACCTCCTCCTTATTTTTTACATAAAACTGTAAATGCTGTAAATGATAATAGAGAAATGAGGAATCTTCCATATTGATTATCATTCACCATTAGGAAGAGACTTTCAGGTTTTTAAAGGTTCTACAGTTCTTCAATTAGGCAGAAAAAACCATTAAAAAGAAGGAGTCGTTCATTCATGAAAAAGTTTTTCGTAATCTGTTTAACAGCTTGTTCCCTATTCTTAGTCAACCTTAATCATCCGGCTGCACAGGAAAATAAAGCAAAGACTGAAAGTGTACAATTCACTGATGCTCAAAAATCGGAAATCGCTAAGATCCAAAAACAAATACTCGCTGACAAAAAGATATTGATCGAAAAATATGTTGAGTATGGCGCGCTTTCAAAAGAAGAAGCCGATAAAATGGTTTCACATTTTGAAAAACATTATAAAATGATGGAAGAACATAATTTCCAAATACCGCCGCACCGTCCGCATACAGGACATATGCATAAGTAATTGTAAGTTTTTTCCGATATATCCAGATAATCCGACCTGATAAAAAGGCCGGATTATTTTCATTTCTTTCGTCCTTGATAAATAAACATGACGCGTTTACCATTTACTAAAGGATTTTATTTCTCTTTAGCGAAATACATAACTATGAGAAATGAAAGGGTGAAAAGGATGAACAAAATAGGTATAACAGCAAGAGACTTATTTCACTTGAAATCAGTAACCGATCCAAAGCTATCACCGGATGGCAGCATGGCGGTTTATGTCCAAACCAGAATAGATGAAAAAACGGAAAAATACATTTCCAATTTGTTTATGTTCAGCCTGATTACAAATGAAACAAAGCAATGGACGTTTGGGGATAATCGTGATACATCACCAGCCTGGTCCCCCGACGGCAAGCATATCGCCTTTATATCAGATAGATCAGGAAAAAAACAAGTCCACATTATCGGGAGCATTGGCGGGGAAGCTCGCCAGCTCACCCATTTCGTCAACGGCGCATCAAAGCCAATTTGGTCCCCTTGTTCCACCAAGTTACTGCTTTCTACCGGGTTAAAGGAAGGCGAAAACCTTAATTCGGTAAATGAAAATGATCTATCCAAAGAAGTTATTAGGTATGACCGGATCAAGTACAAATGGGATGGGAGAGGCTATTTTGATCAGTTATATCAGCAGCTTGTAATAGCGGACATTTTTAAGGGAGAATTCACATTGCTGACGGAAAACAATATTGATCATCTTCCGAATGCGTGGTCTCCAGACGGACAACGTATTGCATTCATAAGCGGGGATGCAGAAAGAAGTGATGATGAACTTTTTTCAGATATATTCATTATGGATCTTGATACGAAATCTTTAGAGAAAATTACGGATAGTACAGGTTTCTTTAGAGATCCTAAATGGTCTCCAAATGGCGAATATCTATCTTTCATAGGCCATAATAAAGAATTTGCCGGTGCGACCTTTTCAAATATCTGGTTATATTCCATCATGGACCAAACGACTAAGTGTTTGACCGACGGATGGGACGTGCAAATTGGAGATTCCGCAATAGGGGATTTCCAAATCGGAGCCGTCGACCCAGGTATTTTGTGGACAAACGATAGCCAAGGTTTTTACTTTTTAATAAGTGATTATGGTAATACCGGAGTATATTATGGTTCCATTGAAGGAGCCATGTATCCATCAATCCTTGACCCGCAGCATATATACGGCCTGACTATAGATCCCGAAAGCCACCGTGCTGTCGTGGCCATCAGTACACCTGTTCATCCTGGCGATCTCTTTGCTTATAACCTTACCAATGGTGATAAGGAACAAATCAGTTTTGTTAATGAGGAGTTTTTGAAGGATAAACATTTGTCCATGGCTGAACCCATTACTTTTCCATCAGTCGATGGGCTTACCATTCACGGCTGGATCATGAGACCGAACGGTTTTAATAGTAGTCAAAAATATCCGCTCATTTTAGAAATCCATGGCGGACCGCATATGATGTATGCTAATACCTATGTTCATGAATTCCAGACCTTGGCTAATGAAGGGTATACTGTATTGTTCACTAACCCGCGAGGGAGTGTAGGATATGGCCAGGACTTTGTAAACGCCTGCCGTGGCGACTATGGAGGCATGGATTATAAGGACTTAATGGCTGGAGTCGATCACGTTCTAGCTACGTATGATTTTATAGACGATGAAGAGTTAGGGGTATCCGGAGGAAGTTATGGAGGATTCATGGTAAATTGGATCATCGGACATACCAACCGCTTCAAGGCGGCTGTTTCTCAGCGTTGTATCAGTAACTGGCTAAGTTTTTATGGGGTCAGCGACATTGGCTATTATTTTACAGAGTGGGAAGTTGGCGGCGATATCATTAACTCTGCTGAAAAACTATGGCAGCACTCTCCATTAAAATATGTTTCCACTGTGGATACGCCTTTACTTTTACTTCACGGAGAAAAGGACTTCCGCTGTCCCATTGAACAGAGCGAGCAATTTTTTGTCGCTTTAAAACGGCAAAATAAAGAAGCCATACTTG
>NZ_JBFUIQ010000219.1:0-4028 GCF_056401795.1 Peribacillus sp. P4_D6 | reverse complement strand
CTGCCCGGAATAAGAGAGCCCTTAATTTCTTTCGTCCCCGTTTGGTAATCTTGGTCTGACCTTTGTGCTTTCCTGATGTGTTTTCTTTTAAACTTAAACCTGCTAATTTTACGATTTGGCGAGGATGTTGATAGTCTCTGAGGTCGCCGACCTCTGCGAAAAACCCTGCTACTGTATCTCGACCGATTCCTGACACCTCTAACATCTGTGTGACACCTGGGATATGGTCTAATAACTGATCTAATTGATGATCTATTTCTTCGAATTTCATTTGAATAAAATCATACTTCTCTAGTAAAGCTCTCAACTCTAATTTCGCCATAGATGCCCCTTGACGAATACCAATCGAACGATTGGCTGCTTCTTTAAGTGCTCGTATTTTCTTTAAGCCTATACTGCGTTTTACCACTTGTCTTAGGGAAAGTAAGAGCTCTTCATCCGTATACTTTACAAGTTCATGTGGCAAAGCTTCTAGCTTTAGAAAATGAATAGCTGCCTTGCCTTCCCAACTTTTRAACACCGTCAAAAATTCGGGAAAGTAACGATCAAGCCAGTTATGAACTTGTCCCTGAACGACCTGTAAATCAACATTGAGAAGATCGCGAAGTTTTTTGGCCACTCGGAGTTCTGCATAAATTCCACGTGGAATTGTTGGTTCGGCGTATCTTCCGTCTTTGACTAACTGTGCGATGACTTTTGCATCTTTCACGTCATTCTTTGTAGGTGAATTATCGTCTAATTCTTTACTTCGTTTAACATGTAGTGGATTGACTGATACGAACTTAATATTATTCTCTTTTAGAAGATGAGCTAGATTTAACCAGTAGTGACCGGTTGGCTCCATCCCTACAATCACTTGATTTAACTTACACCCTTTAACAAGTTGGGTAATCCAATTTAGAAACGAATGAAATCCTGCTTTCGTATTTTCAAAGAAACACGTTTTACCTAGTTCCAATCCTCTAAAATCTTGTGCTCTCGCGACATGATTGTGCTTGGCTATATCTACTCCGACAATTAAGGTTTCAGAAGTAATTTGAGAGATTTTATGATTTTGGTTATAATTCATTGTGAGACCTCCAAATAGATGTATTGTCCTTTTTAGCTGGCCAGCTCAGGACACATTCATCTTATCAAGAGGTCTTTTTTCGTTCAAACCTCATTTTCAGTTATTACAGGAATGCTGCCCCTATAGTTGCATAAAGAAAAAGCTGCCTTAAAGGCAGCTCCGATCTTCAGCTAACGCACCTGTTTTTTCAGAAATTTGTCCTTATAAACGTCGCGACTTTATTTTAAACATCCCATCTTTTTTACAAACATCGTGACTTTATTTCAAAGCCACAGCATGATGGTTCAGTAGCAACCAAGAACCTTCCTACATAAGCTGATTTTCCTTTTATTATTGCAAAATAGATGCAAACAATTTACAAAGAAATGGGGTTTAGTGGTAAGCCCACTTTTATAGAGAGGTTACATTTATTAGATTGGTATAAAGTGTATTTTGCTGAAAGACAATAATATTACCCAGCTACTCCACTATTCCAACTTAAAAGGCCCTTCTCATAATCGAGAGGGGCTTTTTTGTTTTATAAAGGTAAATCAAAATTTAGGTCTAACCTTCTTAACTAATGTAGATTTGAAACAAAGTTTGATCAAATTAATCTAAGAAACCTAGATAAATGAATAAATAGAAAGAGCATGTTTTGAAAAAAGATTATTCAAAACATGCCCTTATGTCGTGGGTTGAGGGCGGGCGTACCAGGCGCGGGCGCGGGCTCGGTGTCAGTCTTCGATTGCCTGGTAGACCATCGTCCAGAAGTCGTGGATAAGCTGCGCTGAATCCGGGGTGGACATCCCGACCTGGGTGAGCAGGATTCCGGTAAGCTGTTTGTCCGGGTCGGCATACGCCGTGGTGCCGGTTCCACCGTCCCAGCCGAACTGGCCGATGGACGCATAGTCACCACGGTAGGTGCGCACCGCCATCCCGAAGCCCCAGCCGCCGTGCTGCCCTTGGCCGTGCGACAAATGGACGTTGTTTTTGGCCAGGGCGTCTCGGGCGGTTTGTTGCTCGGGCGTGAGGCGGTTGGTGGTCATCAGCTGGACGGCGGGCCTGGACAGGATCCGTTCGGTCCCGTGCATCCCTTGGTTCAGCAGCATCCGTAAATACGCGTGATAGTCGTCGACGGTTGAGAGCATCCCACCGCCGCCTGCTTGGAACGCTGGAGGTCGGCTGTAGCGTCCGCCTGCGGCCTCGTCCCACACGATGAACTCTCCGGTCTGCGGATCGGGATTGAAGGCGGGCGGCAGCCGGTCAATCTTGTTGGCGGGCACGTAGAAACCAGTGTCCTTCATCCCCAGCGGATCGAGGATGCGTTCGCGCAGGAACGTCTCGAACGTCTGACCCGTGACTCTGGCGACGAGCACGCCGAGCACTTCGTTGCTGACGTGGTATTGCCATCGCTCTCCGGGCTGGTAGCTCAACGGGAGTGTGCCCAAGCGGTGCATCCACTCATCCGGCTCGGGCAACTCCGCCCCTGGCGTGTCGTATATCCCACTCTCGAAGATCGCGTTCAGGATCGGGGAGCCCATTAACGTAATATCCACTCCTAGCCCGAACGTGGAGGTCAACAAGTCCCGTACGGTGATCGGCCGCCGTGCCGGCACGGTGTCGTCCAGCGGGCCGTCGGCCCGTTTCAGCACCTGCCGGTCGGCGAGTTCGGGCAGCCACGTATCTACTGGGTCGTCCAGATGCAGCTTGCACTCGTCGAGCAGGATCATCACCGACGCGACCGAAAGCGGCTTGGAAGTGGACGCCAACCGGAAGATCGTGTCCCGGCGCATCGGCGCGCCACCGTCATGGCGCATCGTGCCGATCGCTTCGACGTGCGTCTCACCGTACCGGCTGACCAGGGCGACGAGCCCTGGAATCTTCCCGGACTCGACATGCCGTGCCAGCACGTCGCGCATTCTGCGTAGCCCTGTTTCGGATAAGCCAGTGTTGCTTTGTCCCGTTGTAATCTTTTTCATTTGGTTTCCCTCTCTTTACTTTTTTATCAGCCCTATTGTTCTACAATTTCTCTTTTGTTATCAATGCTTAAAAGCGTGTTCGATGCATCAAAGAGACTGAATATTGGCAATCAAAAGATGACTCACCTCCTGTTCTGGGTAATCAGAATCGAGAAATGTCCTGCACTTAGCATAGATTATTCTCGGTTTCATCAAATTCAAGGTCACCATTATTCCGTAAGTAATCTTCTTTGACAACCGTTGTCTTGCCCGCCCCATTGGAGCCGAGCAGGGCGAAAATACTGCCCTTATCCATTTAAGCTCCCACCTCAACATTACCTAATTATGTATATTCTAGAAGTAAATACAAATTCCTTCTTCAACTATCCTGCCCCGTTAGTTCCATAAGAAACGTCTATGGCGGCGATCCTCGCCGCCACCATCTATCACGAAACCCTGCTCATTACCCCAAAATAAAGTCTAACCCATTAAACCGTTGACAATAATGGTGATAACAATACAACCAGGCTGAACYTTTTTTGGTGGATCTTAAGGAGATACCCTGTATAAGAAACTGGTTGTGACAGTATGGAAGAACCATTTAGTGTACTGCTAGTACGTATACAAAAATTTTTGTAACAAATCTCCTGTCATATGTATTGTTAATCTTTTATTGAGGTGATTCTCCTATGGAAGCAATGATTGAACGGTGTGCTGGCCTAGATGTACACCAAGAAACAGTAGTAGCCTGCGTATTATTTGGTCCATTAGAAAAAAAGCCAAAAACCTCTATTGAAACGTTTTCAACTACAACAACGGGACTGTTGGCTTTAAGTGATTGGCTAGCTACCCTTCAGGTATCCGATGTTGTGATGGAAAGTACCGGAGTCTACTGGAAACCAATATGGAATATACTCGAAGGATCTTTTCACCTTGTTCTTGCCAATGCCAGGCATGTCAAAAATGTTCCAGGGCGTAAAACTGATGTGAAAGATGCCGAATGGCTTGCCAAGCTTCTAAGA
>NZ_JBFUIQ010000218.1:0-4036 GCF_056401795.1 Peribacillus sp. P4_D6 | reverse complement strand
TATGTACGCTCTGGAGATTTTATGAACTGAAGGTATTTGACATTCATTCCTCTGCCGATTGCCCTTAAAGTCACCCCTAATGAGGCAGTCGTCTTGCCCTTCCCGTTTCCGGTATAAATAAGCATTAATCCTCTGCGTGCCACTCACTCACCTACCCTCATAACCAAACTGTTTTTTCTATGTATGAAGTCCTTTTAGTAGCAGGAACCGGTTGATCTCCTTTTGGGTATCCGACAAAAATGGTGCCGATCACTTTTTTGTTATCCGGTGAGCCGATAAATTCGTGCAGGCGTTCATCCCTGACAAGACCCACTCCTCTAGTCCGCCAAACGAATCCAAGACCTAGCTCTTTTGCGGCAAGCCACATCGAATGGACAGCGCAACAAGACGCGAATACATTGTCTTCGGATGAATCTGGATCATCCGGCAAAATATCAGAAGTCACGACAATGATGAGCGGTGTAGTCTTAACAACTTCAAGTGAACTTTCAATCAATTTTGATTTGGTAGGGAAGCGCTCATGCAGATACCTTTCTGCCAAACTTTCATAACGGTGCTTCGCTTCTCCCTTGATTACATAAAAACTCCAAGGTTCACGCAATCGGTCGTTAGGGGCATACGTAGCCGCTTCCAATAACTGCCTGATTTTTTGATCTTCCACTTCTTTTTCTTCGTAATTCCTTATCGCCCGGCGTTCCTTCAATTCTTGAATGATGGACATTCCAATTCATTCCCTTCCATAATGGACTCTGATTCAATCACTCTTTCAAACCATTGGATTTTTTCTCTTAATTGGACGACATCCCCTACTAGAAAGATTGACGGATTTTGAATTTCTTCTTTTACAGCCTTCGAAGAAATCGAACTTAAAGTACCGGTGATTGTCCTTTGTTTATCTGTCGTGCCCCATTCAATGACGGCCACTGGCGTTTTACCATCCCTGCCATGCTCCATCAATTTTTCACAGATGAACGGCATATTACCAATTCCCATATAAAAGGCAATGGTATCGATGCCTTGGGCCAACGCCTGCCAATTCAGGTTATCCTGCCCCTTGTAATCACGGCCATGGCCTGTCACAATGGCATAACTTGAGGCATGTTCACGGTGGGTTACCGGGATGCCCGCATAAGCCGGTGCTGCGATTCCTGCTGTGATTCCTGGGACGATATCATATTCAATCCCGTTAGCAGCCAGTATCTCCGCTTCCTCACCGCCACGCCCGAAGACAAATGGATCTCCACCCTTCAGACGGGTGACGTTTTTCCCCTGTAAGGCTTTCTCCACTAAAAGTTCATGTATTTCATTTTGAATGAGATGATGTTTCCCTGGTGATTTCCCGCAATACACCAGTTCTGCATCTTCTTTTGCATAGTTTAATAGTTCTGGATTGACAAGCCTGTCATATGCAATGACATCCGCCTTTTGGATACATTCCAGTCCATATACCGTAATCAATTTCGGATCTCCGGGACCCGCACCGACCAGATGAACTTTTCCCGGTTTCATGCTCGCGCCTCCTCTTAAGCTTCAAAAAATACCTTTTACTAGTTGATAGTTTCATGGGCAGATCTGTTTTTTTGTTTTAAGCAAGCATCAATCCAGTTCTTTGCAAGTGTTGGATTGGAAGCAAAATGAAAGTGGGTATACCCAGCAACAAGGTTGTCCAATACACACCCCTCTTGTTTCGAACCGAATCTGCCTTTGGCTTGATAGGCATGTGTAAGATTAGCATCCGCTTCAAATGTCGAGTAGTGGAATTCATGACCTTTTGCCTGCTCCATTTCGTTGATCAAAAAATTGCCTGGAGTTCCTGTAATTTCACGATATCCTAGTGCTGCCAGTTTTTTCTGCATTTTAATCCTGCCCGGTATCATTCCTGCCATCTGATGCGTTTCTCCGGAAGTCGTTTCAATCGATTTGCTCAAAAACATGAAACCGCCACATTCCGCAAGAGTCGGCATCCCCTTTTCTATGGTGCTTCTGATGGATTTGATAGCATCCACGTTACCGGAAAGTTCAGCTGCAAATTCCTCAGGAAAACCCCCTCCAAGGTATAAACCATCAGCATCCAATGGTACTTCATCCCCGTTTAATGGAGAAAAATACTTGATGTTCGCCCCATATGCTTCAAGTAATTCAAGGTTTTCCTGATAATAAAAATTGAAAGCTGCATCTTTTGCGACGGCAATGCACACGTCACTTTCATTTTGATGTTGAAATATATTTGAGTTCCCACTGGAAACGGGATCTGTCTTTGACAATCGGTATAACTGATCGATATCGATTGTTTCCATGACCAATTGTGCAAGCTTATCGAAAAACGGATTTAGTTCCCCGCGTTCAATCGCAGGAATTAAACCTAAATGACGGCTTGGAATATCAATATCCAATTCCCGCTTCATATATCCCAGCACCGGTACATCGCATTCTTGCTCAATGGCTGATTTGACGATTTTGTAATGGCCTACACTTCCCACTTGATTGGCAATGACCCCAATGATGTTAGGACCGGACGAAAAGTCCTGAAATCCTTTTACGATGGCAGCTGCACTCCGAGCCATGCTGGCACAATTGACTACCAACAGGACAGGGCTTTGCGTGATGATGCTGATTTCAGCCGTCGATCCTGTATTGGCTAACGGACTTTTGCCATCGAAGAAGCCCATGACCCCTTCGATGATTGATATATCAGCTCCGGTACCTGCTTTGTTAAGAATTTCCCGGACAGTGTCATGTTCGAACATCCAACTGTCAAGATTGCGTGAAACCCTTCCTGTAACTGCAGTATGATAAGTAGGATCAATATAGTCAGGACCACATTTGAACCCTTGAACGGTATAGCCTTTCTTCTGGAGGGCTGCCATGATTCCGATGGTCAATGTCGTTTTTCCGACCCCGCTTCCGGTACCCGCAATTACCAGTCTTCTATCGTTCATATTTGTTTCTTCCTCCTTAAAAAGGAATGATCCCAACTGATATGGTTACGTTTCCC
Source organism: Peribacillus sp. P4_D6 (assembly GCF_056401795.1). Classification (NCBI taxonomy): domain Bacteria; kingdom Bacillati; phylum Bacillota; class Bacilli; order Caryophanales; family Bacillaceae; genus Peribacillus; species Peribacillus sp. P4_D6. The sequence continues at coordinate 1,041 of NZ_JBFUIQ010000218.1, read as the reverse complement.
GATTTTTTCTTAACAAGCTCCAATTGTTCAGCTTTGGTATAAATCCTCACAGCCGGTTCACTCACACCATATGCACCCGTGTATTTAAACACTGTATCCGATGGCGCCTCGATTTTGGCTTGATTAAGCTCTTCGGGTTCATAATGCACGAATTCCCAGCCGTATTTTTCAACTACTTCAATCAAGCCGAGTTCGTCTTTCTTCAAGGAAATTGTACAGATAGCCTTAACGCTTTTTAATGAAAATGATAATTCGGCTAGTGTTTCTGCAATCACATGCTCAATTTCAGCAGCTTCCGTTCCCCTATTGCATCCGATACCGAGAGCGATGACCTTTGGACGATATACGATTCCATTTTCCAGGATCCTCTTTTCCGACTGCTTGAGCATGCGGTGAGTCACGACCAGAGCAGCTTGCGGCTTTGCTTGAAGCGCTTCTTCAATGGATGGGTATACGATAATTCGTTCAGGTAAAGCCGTATCATAATGCCACCAGTTCCGTTCCCCTGATTCCTGTACAACAGCAACATGCTCTTCATTTACAACGGACGCACTTACTGGCGTCAATTTTTCTGCTGAATCCCAAATCCAGCCGAAGCGCTGGCCGAATAAGTCGACAGGAATCGTTTTTTGTACATCAGAAGCCGTCGTGATTATGGCTCTTGCGTCAAGCGCTGCAGCCACTTCCTTTGTCAGTTCATTTGCCCCTCCCAGATGCCCTGAAAGTACACTGATAACATTTTCCCCTTTATCATCAATGACTACGACACCTGGATCCGTTTTCTTATCCTTCAAAATTGGTGCAATCATCCTGACTACTGCCCCGAGAGAAATAATTAGTATGATTCCTTTATATTCCTTGAACAAAGCTGGCAATAGCATACGGACACTGCCCGAAAAAAGCTGGATCTGTTTATGCTCTTCGTCCCCTTTTTCAAACTTGCTCATGTAATATAGATCCGAATTCGAAAAAACGGTATGTAATTTTCGTGCCAGCTCGACGCCATGCTTTGTAATCGCTACGATCGCATAAGTATGGGAC
>NZ_JBFUIQ010000217.1:0-4090 GCF_056401795.1 Peribacillus sp. P4_D6 | reverse complement strand
GGCATAAGGCGTAAGGCGTAAGGCGTAAGGCTGACTTTGAAAGGAGGGAAAAGAAATGATTCGTGATCGCGGCCGTATCAAATGGACATCGATGATGTTGCCGGAACATGTGAAGATGCTCCGTGATTGGGCGGTGGAGGATGGCTATGAAACGAAGCGCATCCTGGATGAACAGCAACTGGAAGAAATGAATGCGGTAATGGGGGAAGCGATGGAGGAAAGAAAGGATGTCACGATTGCTCATTATGAAGGAAACCGGTATCAGCTGTTAATCGGCAGGATCCATTATTATAATGAGCTCACCCAAAAGCTTCATATCGTTGACCGGTTTGAGCAGGCTCACTATATCAGGCTTTCCGATATAGCGGATGTAAGGATAATGGAATGATGAGCGGAAGGGCTGTTCCCCAAGGGACAGCCTTTCATTTTCGAAACGGCATCATGTTGTTAGAACGGTCCATGAGGATAGTGATTTCCGCGAGGGCAGATCTTGTATATGGAAGCAGGCAGTTTCTTTAACAGAAACGTTTTTATCGTTTATAATGGGGGAATGCAAAGACATCGGGAGGCAGCAATCATGTATATTGAATGGACGGAAACAGCGGCTGGGAAAATAGCCGGTAAGGTACAGGGACAAGAAGGATATTTACAGTTGAAATATGATACTGATGGCTGCGGCTGCGTGGTAAGTGGTGTGACGGCGCTATGGTGGGTCAACGAACCTGAAGAAGGTACCGAAAAAGTGGAAACAAACGGAATTCCGCTATATGTTGAGAAATCAAAAATGATTTTTCTTGATGAAGTCATGAAAATAGACTTTGTTCCGGAAGCGAACAGCTTTCAATTAAAAAGTCCGAATCAAATCTTAAATCCGAGGATGAGCTTTTTTAATAAAATCTAACTAAAAGCAAAAGAGGGGATCGTGGATACCCTCTCATTTCTTCTCAGACAAGTTTTTTTAGAAACTGATCGATTTGATCTTCGTATTCTTTTGGATTTTCATTATAAGATTGAGCGTGGGCCCCTTTTTTAGCGATGTACAGCTGTTTTGGGCCCTCTTTTGCTGCATATAATTCCGCTGTCATGGAAGCGGGAATGAAACTGTCATTTTCACTATGGATGAAGAGCACGGGTTTTCGGATATTTTTCATATAATTGATTGGGGACACTTCATTGGTCCAATATCCGTCACGGAGTTTGATGAACGTACGCCCGAGCGGAAATACGGTCCAAGAAGGAAATGGGACTTCATGCTTGAGCTTGTGTTTGATCTGATCCTCGAAGTTCGAAAATGGACAGTCGGCAATGTAAAAATCAGCACCATCTTCAAGCATTCCGGCATATAAAAGCAGGGTTACGGCCCCCATGGATTCTCCATGAATGCCAATATGAAGGTCGGGCCCTTTACGTCTTTTCAATTCATCGATTACGGCCTTCAGGTCGAATTTTTCATAATGTCCATAACTGCTCGTCTTGCCGCCGGAATCCCCATGCCGGCGGTGGTCATAAATGATCGCATTGAAGCCCCGCTTAAGAAAAATGTTCATGTACTTAATCGAATTGACTTTGTTCTCCGTCACACCATGAGAAATGACCACCCACTTTTTGGTGTCATGCGGTTCGATAAACAAGCATTTCAAGGAATATCCGGATGGTGACGATACCCAAATTTCCGATTTAGGCAGATTATCAAAATCCTCCGTGATCAGGCGTTTAGCCATGATTTCACGATTCTGGATAAAATCATCTTCCTTCTTTTTCATATACATGATCCGATTGGAAAAATAAAGACCGACGCCGATGATATACGCTAGGATTCCAGCCAGTGTAAACCACCATTTCTTCATGAAAGGACCTCCTCGAATGATTTTCTTTATTTTACCATGAGGGAAATGGGAAAACACTGTTTGAAAACCATGATKAGGAAAACGGCAGTCGTGATATAATTATTTCATAAATGGCCAGGAGGTTTTAAGGATGAAAAAGAAACAGCCGCGAAAACAAAGTCAAAGCAAAAACCAAGATAAAGATTCATCTTCATTGAAACTCGGTGATATGATCAATCAAGATATCATGTCCCAGCTTCGTCAAAAGCAAAAAGAACTTAACGAGGCTGAACAAGAGAAAAGGGAAGCGGAAGAAGAAAAAAAACGTGAAGAAAGAAAGCGGCGGGAAAAGAATAAATCATTCGAAGAACTATTGGGTGAAAGCAATCTGAACTGGAAGAACTATAAATAAGAACAGGGAGCAATTAGGGCTGGTACCCTTTTTCTGTTCAGGAAGATTTATTGCTTGCTGATATTCCTTTATTTTATAAAGTATAACGATTATATTAAAGATAAGTTCGATATGCTTTCATATCGGATGGACTACTATTAGCTGGTGATATGATGCAAAATAAAATAGAAAAAGTGCTGGAAGACCAATTATGTTTCCTGCTTTATGCAAGTTCGCGGGAAATGACGAAGAAATATAAACCGTTGCTTGATAAACTTGAAGTGACATATCCTCAATATCTTGTTCTGCTTCTATTATGGGAACAGGATACACTTACAGTAAAAAAACTTGGGGAGCTCCTTGCCCTCGACTCAGGAACGCTTACCCCCATGTTGAAACGAATGGAGCAGAATGGCTTGATTGTCCGTGAACGTTCCACTGAAGATGAACGGTCTGTCATGATTAAGCTGACGGAAAAGGGACTTGGTTTACAGGAAGATGCCTGTTTCATTCCCAATCGCATTTCGGCAATGTCGGGTGAGGATAAGAAGGTGGTCGAGGATTTAAAAGCTTCACTGCTCCAACTATTGAAAACTTTACAGCAATTTTAGCAAAGAAAAGACGCTTGGGGTTCCCCAAGCGTCTTTTTGTCGGATTTAATCTACATCTATTTCAAAGGCGACGTCCACATTGCCATTGATTGCTTTTGAATAAGGACACATTTGATGCGCTTTATGAACAAGGGTTTCGAATGTCTCCTTGTCGACCCCGGATCCCTTCACAGCCAAAGTTATAGCCAAGCTGTACTGATGCATCTCACCCATCAATAGACTGACGCTTGCGGTGACTTTTGAATCGAAAGAAACGCGTTCAATTTTACCAACTGATTGCAAAGCACTATCAAAACATGCAGCATATCCAGCTGCAAAAAGCTGTTCCGGATTAGATGCTTCAGGCATCTGTTTAGCCCTTGGTGTTCCAGGCATCGCAATATCAACCGTGAAGTTGCCGTCAGCAGAAATTGCCGTTCCTTCTCTTCCGCCATCGACTGTTACAGACGTTGTAAATAATGTTTTTGTCATCATTTTTTCTCCCTTATCTTTTTTTATTTTTGATTGTGCACAACTTAATTGTACAACATTAATTTTAGGATGTCCAATGATAAGTTTAAAACCGTTAAATGGGTTTTGGAAGGAATTAGAATGATCGGAAACTTGAAGTTGGTAAAGAAGGCGAAAAAAAGATGGAACGGAAAAAGGCTGACTATCCCGTTGGTTAAACGGAGATAGAGCAGCCTAAAGGTTTGTCCTGACATTTCTTTTTTAATTCCGGTGACTTTCATATTTGTTCACTTTGGTCAACCGCTTCAGGATATCCAACTCGGTTGTGGACAGTGAAGGGCTGTTGGCAGCTTGGCAGTTATCACGTAGCTGCTGTACTGAGCTTGCTCCTGGAACAACGGTAGCTACGCTTTGATGGGACAATACATATTGAAGTGCCGTTTCATTCAACTTCCTATCGGAAAGTTTGTCCTTTATTTGCGGAAGCAAATCTTTAAGGTCGTGATAGCTATAGTCAAGGTATCCATCCTCATTTGCCTTTTCAAGCATTTTTTCACTGAGCAGCCCTTTGGCAAGGGGCCCACGGGCGATCACGCTGATCTGTTTGTTGGCTAAAAGGGACAGCCACTCTTCTGGGCGGTGGTCGAGCAGATTAAACTGCATCATCACGGAATCAAGCTCAGACTTTTCAGTGAATTCCTTGATGACATTCGGACGAATCGAGGAAATTCCATAATATCGGATATAGCCTTCTTTTTTTAAATCTTCAAATGCTTCTACCGTTTCTTCGATATTGTCTGAAAGGGTGCCGC
>NZ_JBFUIQ010000216.1:0-4127 GCF_056401795.1 Peribacillus sp. P4_D6 | reverse complement strand
CTATTTAAGGTTGATTGGAGCGGAAGTGCGAGACTCCTGCGGGAGCAGCGGGACAGGTGAGACCCCACAGGCGTTTACGCCGAGGAGGCTCACCGCCCGCCCCGCGGAAAGCGAGCATCTGGAGGTGAAATCAACCACAACTCACTACCTGGTAAATAGCAACAAAGTATGTGAAAATAGCCTGAAACAAAAAAGACTGTAGGGAAAAGTGTTCTATCTAAAAGGTAAGTCAAAGTTGATTGGAGCGGGTGTACGAGACTCCTGCGGGAAAAGCGCGTCTAGGTGAGACCCCACAGGCGAAAGCCGAGGGCGGACCCGCCCGCGGAAAGCGAGTGCCCTACGTTCCAATCAACGTCCAAATTGTGCAAGCCATAAAAAAGGACAAACTCGATTTTGAGTTTGTCTACAGTCTGAGAGGATTCTACAGTTGTAGAATCCTCCTTTAATGTTACTTTTCGATTAAAGACGTCGTATGATCAAAAACAACTTTTCCATCAACGATCGTTAGTTGCACTTTTGTATTGGGAATTTCTTCTACTGGTATTTCAAAGAGATTTCGTTCTAATACTACGATATCAGCAAGTTTTCCTACTTCTAATGTTCCCAATTCCTTCTCCCTAAAGGAACCATAAGCTGATCCGGCTGTATAAGCTTTCAATGCTTCGGTAAGTGTGATGCGCTCATGTGGATGCCATACCGTTTTTCCGCTGCTATCGATTCTCGTTACTGCCCGATAGATTTGAAGAAGCGGATCAAGGGTATCGATTGGGAAATCCGTTCCGAATGCCAATTTCGCTCCGGCTTCTTGCAGTGTATTAATCGAGAAAACATATTTTTCTCGTTCTGTACCAATCCGCTCGGTATAAACACCTCTTTCAGACATCGCAAAATGATCCGGCTGCATTGAAGCGGTCACGCCTAGCTCTTTGAAACGATGAACATCATCAGGGTGGATCACTTCAATGTGTTCAACGGAATGACGCGAATCTCGTTTACCGTTTGTCTTTTGCGCTTCCTCATAGGCATCTAAAGCAATGCGAATCGCTCCGTCGCCAATGGCATGAAAACGAATGCTAAAGCCTTCTTTATCAGCATCAGCGACCCATTTTTTGATCGTTTCAGGAGGGAACGAAGATTCACCTCGTGTATTCGGTTGATCAGCATAAGGTTCAAGTAAATAAGCGGTACGGGCTGTAATGACGCCATCGATAAATTGTTTAAGTCCTGACACACGAAGTTTGTCCGATTGATACGTATCTCGTAATTTTTTGACACGTTCAAGATTGCCATTTAAAGCTGGCCATAAATGAATACGGGCAGTTAAATCCCCACTGTCTTCAAATTCTTTGAAAACATCATAATCATTAAGCATTTCCAATGCTTCTATTGCAAATAAGTCGTGGACGGATGTTACTCCTAAACCAGCCGCATGAGTGAGGAAATTCGTGAAAAGTTCTCTCTTTTGTTCTTTTGTAAAATCATAGGCATGGAGGATAACCGCRTCCATTGCTTTTTCGTATAAAAGTCCATTAGGTTCCCCATTTTCGTCTTTTCCAATCATTCCATACGAAGGGTTTTCCGTATGACGGGTAATATTAGCGATTTCAAGTGCCTTTGAATTTACCCATGCGTAATGACCTTCGGCGTGAAACATAAGCACCGGACGGTCGGGGAGAATGCGGTCCAATGAAGACCGATTCGGTAATTGCTGCGTATCCCAATATCCTGCATCCCATGAAGCGCCGATTATCCAAGGATCTTGCGGGCGCGATTCGGCAAATTCATGAATCATTTCCAACGCTTCTTCTTCTGAACGGGCTGGGAATAAATTGGCACCATTCATCGAAACAGCCCCATCCATCATGTGAAGATGGAAATCATGAAAACCCGGTAGAATTAATTGGTCATCAAATTGATGGATTTTGGTATTCTCGCCTGAATAAGGTTTAACCTCCTCTTCAGAACCAACCGCAATGATTTTATTGTCCTTAATCGCAATTGAGGCGGGCTCCGGTTGATCAGTAAGTCCTGTAAATACAGCATTACTTGAAATAATTACATCAGCTGGTTGTTGATTCATTATCTATCATTCCTTTCAATTCTATAGAATAGCTTCTATTATTAAGCTTGTTCAATGGCAAGCTCAGGAGGCGGCTGTCTAAACATTTTTGTAAGGTTAAGAAGGTACACAAATCCGATCGCAAACCAAGTTCCTCCCAGTATTAACGAATAGATGTCTAACTTTATCCAAAAGAAACCTGTAAGAGAAGCACCAATTAACGGAATGATAAGGTACCGAATGGTCCCCATTAAGGAACGCTGCTTTTTTCGGAAATAATAGTGAGCGATAACCGAAAGATTAACGAAAGTAAAAGCGAATAATGCACCAAAATTTATAAGAGATACGGCAGTCGTAAGGCTTAAGAAAAGTGCGCTTAGAGCAACGCCTCCTATAATTAATATGTTGAAGACAGGTGTACGATATTTAGGAGAAAGATATCCAAATATTTTGGCAGGAAGTACACGTTCACGTCCCATTGCAAATAAAATACGTGAAGCACTTGTTCCTGATGCAATAGCTGATGAAAAACTTGACATGATTCCTTCAGCAAGCATATAACTTATCAAAAAGTTACCCCCGATATGCATTGCTATTTCCATATAGGCAGCTTCCGGGGCTTTAAATGATTGGTAGTCAGGCCAGACAAGCTGTAAAAAGTACGAACCGATAAAATAATATAATCCACCAATGATTGTTACAAGATAAATGGCCCTAGGTATGGATTTTCGCGGGTTTTTCGTTTCTTCAGAAAGAGTTGTTACTGCATCAAACCCTAAAAAGGAAAAGCATAAAATAGGGATTATGGACATGAAGCCCGGCATATTTATATTTGAATCAATAAACGGGAGGATCGAAAAAAGCGTTCCTGCACCTTGACCATTTAAAAGCCCCTTTATTGAAAAAATGGTGAACAATGCAAGTGTTCCGAATTGCAAGAATAGAAGCCCCATATTAAGCTTAGCCGCTACCTTAATACCGAGAATATTTATAATCGTAACCGTGACGATAAAGAGAATAATCCAGACGTACATAGGAATTATAGGGAAATAGGCTTTCATTGCAATTCCTAACAATAGAGCACTGATCATTGGACTGAACATATAATCCAGGATGATGGTCCAACCTACGAGAAAACCAATGTGAGGACTTAGGGATTTTTGCGTAAACGTATAGGCTGCACCCGCATTTGGAAAGGCTTTGACCATTTGCGCATAGCTGTAGGCTGTAAATAGCATAACGATAAAGGCAACGATATAAGCAGTGGTGATCATCCCGTTCGTGCTATGAACAGCCACTCCATAAGTTGAAAACAAAGTAGTTGGGGCCATAAAGGCCAAACCAAAAAACACAACATATTTTAATGGAAGTGAGCGTTTAAGAGTTGGTGAGTTTGAATTATTCATATATCAGTCCCCCTATTTAAATGTCTGCATCATAGTCATTCTTCATTCCAATACCATACTGATTCTGCAAAGCAGACTGATCTCTTTTCAATAGTTTTTATTTTCCATAGAATGGTCCATTTTCGTATTGAATTTCTAAAAATAATAAGTTGCATATTAAGTAAACGTTTGATGACAAAGATGTACATCCGCTAGTTGATCCTCTTATTCCGAATCGTTTACTTATCTTACTAAAGAACCGGCATAATCATAAACCACTTGACCGTCAACCATTGTTAACAGTACCTTTATGTCTGGTATTTCTTCCACGAGCACTTCAAAGAGATTTCGTTCCAAGACGATAATATCAGCAAGTTTACCTGCTTCCAATGTCCCTAATTCCTGCTCTCTAAATGTACCGTAGGCTGGGCCACTGGTATAAGCTTTCAATGCTTCGGCAAGTGTGATGCACTCATGTGGATGCCATACCGTTTTTCCGCTGCTGTCGATTCTCGTGACCGCACGATAAATTTGGAGGAGCGGATTCAAAATATCAATTGGGAAGTCCGTTCCAAAAGCCAGTTTCGCACCGGTTTTTTGCAAAGTATTAATCGAGAAGACATACTTTTCTCGTTCAGCACCAATTTGTTCGGTGTAAACACCTCTTTCAGACATCGCTAAGT
>NZ_JBFUIQ010000215.1:0-4249 GCF_056401795.1 Peribacillus sp. P4_D6 | reverse complement strand
GAATAATATCCAATTGTTCACAGGTGAAACGGTCGTAAAAATCGATAAAGAGACTAGGAAAATAAAAACAGACAAAGAACGGGAAGTTTACTACGATAAGCTGATAATTGCCACAGGTTCTGTCCCGTTCATTCTTCCTGTCACAGGTGTAGATAAAGAAGGCGTCATTGCATTTCGGACAATTGAAGATTGCCAAAAGATGATTGAAACTTCACGCAAACATAAAAAAGCAGTCGTCATCGGAGGCGGTTTGTTAGGTTTGGAAGCAGCGAGAGGGCTGTTAAACCTTGGTATGGAAGTGCATGTCGTTCATATCGCTGACTATTTAATGGAAAGGCAGCTCGATTCAACGGCATCACTTTTACTGCAAAAAGAGTTGGAAAACCAGGGAATGAACTTTCTTTTAAAAAAGGAAACACAGGAGTTAATCGGTAACGAGCGTGTAGAGCGCGTCCGTTTTAAAGATGGAACGGAGCTGGATGCAGATTTGGTCGTTATGGCTGCGGGAGTCAGACCGAATATCCAGTTGGCCAAAGAAAGCGGAATTGATACAAATCGTGCGATCATTGTAAATGACTATTTAGAAACCAGCATCCCAGATATTTATGCGGTTGGCGAATGTGCTGAACATCAAGGCATGGTTTATGGTCTTGTTAAACCACTATACGAACAAGGTGAAGTGCTGGCAAAGCATATTTGTGAGATGAAATGCAGCGGATACCAAGGCTCGGTCCTTTCGACCCAGTTGAAAATATCAGGAGTTGAGCTATTTTYTGTTGGTGATTTCCTTGGTGACGAAACAACGAAATCCATCACAACTTTTGATGAATTGGATAGTGTTTATAAAAAGTTGGTTTTTCAAGGAAGAAAAATCATAGGTGCTGTGCTTTATGGAGATACAAACAACAGCTCACGATTACTCGATATGATTGTAAAGCGGCAAGAAGTATCGTCAGAGGAAAGGCGTTCAATGTTCCAGCCACCAAATACGGCTGAGGGATTAATCGCTTCGATGGCAAATCATGAAATCATTTGCCATTGTAATGCTGTTTCAAAGGGGGGAATCATTGAAGCGGTTCAAAATAAGGGATTAACGACAGTGGAACAAGTTAAACAATGCACAAAGGCTTCCGGTTCTTGCGGCGGATGTAAGCCGGCAGTGACCGAGCTTTTGACCTATATTCAAAGTAATCTTACAACTCAGGATCAGAAACAAACTGCATTTTGCTCATGTACGAAATTAACGGAAGATGAAGTTGTGTATAAACTGCAAGTCCAAGACGTATCGACTGTCCAAGAAGCGATGGATGCTCTTGAATGGGAAAATACAAAAGGTTGTTCAACTTGCAGGCCTGCATTGAGCTATTATTTAGGGATGATTCATCCAGAGTACGAGATCAGACAGCAAACTCTTTTCATAAACGAAAAAAAGAATGCAACAGTTCAAAGTGATAACCGATACTCAGTTATCCCGCAAATGTACGGCGGGATGACGAATGCAAATGACTTGCGAAAAATTGCTAATGTTGCCGATAAATATGAAATATCCCAGGTTGCGATAACAAGTGAACAAAGGATTCATTTAATGGGGGTGAAAAAAGAAGATCTCMCAGGTGTGTGGGCTGATTTAGATATGCCGTTAAGTTCGAAATATGGTAACACCGTTCAAAACGTCAAAACATGTATCGGTGAACATGTTTGCTCTTGTGATAAACAGCAATCCCTATTACTTGCTGTAGATTTGGAAAAAAGATTGGAGCAAGTATCTACACCATACCGTATAAAGATGGGCATATCCGCTTGTATGCATAACGGTGCAGGATCAACAACGAAAGATATAGGTGTTATGGGCATTGACAGGGGCTGGGAAATATATGTGGGYGGAAGTAGCGGGCGTGATGCACGTGCAGGTGAACTGCTATGTGTAGCCGGCACAAATGAAGAAGMCATTGAAATCATCATCGGCTTTATTCAATATTATCGGGAAACAGCCAACTACTTAGAACGGACTTGGCAATGGATTGAACGATTGGGATTAATTCATGTTAGAGAAATATTGTTTGATGATGAACTTAATCAGCAACTATCTCAACGATTGGAACTGGCCTAGATCAGGGAGTGAACAAAGGGGAAAACTAGATGCAAGACTTAGTAAGCGGTTAAATATTTGTGCCATGAAAAATCTATAGAAATCCATGAGTAAAGGGTGAGGAGCCTTGACCGAAATATTATTAAAGTATTTCCGCACGAAACAACAAGAGGTTCAATCAGAAAAACGATATGATACACAATGTCCATTTTGCAGCATGCAATGTAAGATGCAGCTGCTGGAACAAACAATAGTAACAAGAAAAAAGTATATGACGATTGGAAAAGATAATCCAACCTCAGAGGGACGCTTATGCATTAAAGGAATGAATGCACATCAACATGCTTTGCATAAAGATCGAATTAAATACCCATTATTGAAAAAAAATGGGGAATTTGTTCGAATATCATGGGAGGAAGCATTAAGCCATATTAAGGAGAATTTCACTAAAATACAAGCAGAAGATGGTGTAAATGCATTATCTGTTTATGGGAGTGCATCCATTTCAAATGAAGAAGCCTATTTGCTTGGGAAATTTGCAAGGGTGGCTTTAAAAACAAAGTATATAGATTATAATGGACGTTTGTGCATGTCTGCAGCTGCTTCGGCAGCCAGCCAAACATTTGGTATCGACAGGGGCCTGACCAACAGCTTATCAGAGGTTCCGTTCACAAAGTGCATAATCTTGGCGGGTACGAATATTGCGGAATGCCAGCCCACAATCATGCCGTACTTTGATCAAGCGAAACAAAATGGGGCATATATCATTGCTGTAGATCCCCGGGAAACCGCAACAACGAAAATGGCCGACTTACATCTAAAGGTGAAACCTGGAATGGATGCCGCCTTGGCAAACGGATTATTGAAAGTGATCATTGARGAGGATCTTATTGATGAAGCGTTTATCCGGGAACGTGCAAATGGCTATAAAGAAGTTAAAGAGTATGTTACATCTTTAGATTTGGAAGAAATCGCAGAAATGACAGGGGTTCCAAGTGACCAAATCCAAAAAGCGGCTGCCATGTTTGGGAAAGAAGAATCAGGAATGATTTTTACAGCAAGGGGAGTTGAGCAGCAAACAGATGGTTCGGCCGCTGTCCGTAATTTTCTTAATATTCTTATTGTTTCAGGGAAAATCGGAAAAATGAATTCGGGTTATGGAGCTATCACCGGTCAGGGAAATGGGCAGGGAGCAAGGGAGCATGGCCAAAAGGCAGACCAGCTGCCGGGGTATCGCATGATTGAAAATGAGGAACATAGATTACATATTGCAAGTATATGGGGAATTGATGAGGCTGATTTGCCACGTAAAGGTGTCTCGGCATACGAAATGATAGAGAAGATAAATGAAGGTGAAATTACCTGCATGTTTTTAATGTGTTCCAATCCAATTGTTTCAAATCCCAATGCTAACTTTGTCAAAAAGGCTTTGAAAAAATTAAAGTTTCTTGTCGCAGTAGATATGTTCGTTTCTGAAACTGCTAGATTGGCTGATTTGATTTTACCTACTTCGTCTTATTTAGAGGATGAAGGAACGATGACGAATTTGGAAGGACGGGTAACGTTGCGGGAAGCAAGTTTTTCATCACCTGGGGAAGCGAAGCATGATTGGCAAATCATTTGTGATATAGCTAAAGCTCTTGGGAAAGGGGAGCATTTTCCCTTTCAATCTGCAAATGAGATATTTGAAGAACTAAGAGTGGCAAGCCGCGGGGGAACCGCCGATTATTATGGTATAACGTATGATCGCTTAAGAAAAGAAGGAGGCATTTTGTGGCCATGTCCATCCATTGACCATAAAGGGACAAAAAGGTTATTCGAATCGTCTTTTGCCCACCCGGRCGGAAAGGCGGCCATGGTTGTGGTTAATAACGTGCCTCATGTTCCAAAAGAAAAGCCATGTACGGAATTTCCGCTTTATTTAACAACAGGAAGAATCATGTCACACTATTTAACTGGAGTACAAACGAGAAAAAGCTCATCATTAGCCGCAAGAAATTTTGAATCATATATGGAAATCCATCCGGAAACAGCCAAGAAATATCATATTTCAGACAATACTTTGGTGAAAATTGAATCAAGGCGCGGAAGTATTGTTGTAAGAAGTAAATGGTCCGCAACGATTCGCCATGATACTATATTCGTTCCTTTTCATTGGGC
>NZ_JBFUIQ010000214.1:0-4254 GCF_056401795.1 Peribacillus sp. P4_D6 | reverse complement strand
GAGGAGGTGCGGCAATGAATGTTGTATTTGCTGCTTCAGAATGCGCCCCTTTTATAAAAACGGGAGGGCTCGGAGACGTTATAGGCGCGCTCCCGAAAGCGCTGAAAAAACAGGGAGTCCATGTAAGTGTCATCCTACCTAAATACGGGGATCTTCCTAACCAATTCAAACAGGAATTGGAACATATGACGAGTATAGAAGTTCCTGTTGGCTGGCGCCAGCAATTTTGTGGCATCGAAAAACTTGTTGCTAACGGAATTACATATTATTTTCTGGATAATGAATATTATTTCAAAAGGCATGGTAGTTATGGTTTCTTCGATGATGGCGAAAGGTTCGCCTTCTTTTCCCGTGCAATTTTAGAGGCATTACCCTATTTGGAAGAAAAACCGGATGTTATACACTGCCATGATTGGCAAACGGGCCTTGTCAGCGTTTTGATGAAAGCCCATTATCATAACCATCCATTCTATCAGGATATTAAAACGATATTTACGATACATAATTTACGCTATCAAGGAGTTTATCCTAAGGTTGTATTAGCTGAATTACTCGATTTGAGTGAGTTATATTTTAATATCGATGGTCTTGAATTTCATGGGAATGTAAGTTATTTGAAAGCCGGCCTGGCTTTTTCTAACATTGTCACAACGGTAAGCCCAAGTTATGCGGAAGAAATTCAGATACCTTATTTCGGGGAAAATCTGGATGGGTTTTTACGTAAGAGAAAAGGTGAACTTAAAGGTATTATCAACKGAATCGATTATGAGGAATATAATCCTGCAGCAGATGAACATCTTGCTGTTCCATTCGATTCTTATGAGGGTAAGATGGAGAATAAACGTCAGCTACAGGAATCGCTGGGTCTTCCTGTCAATGATGACGTCCCGGTTTTATCAATGGTAACGAGGCTTGTTGATCAAAAAGGAATAGATCTTGTTCTCCATGTTTTTCATGAAATGATGAACCAAGGAGTTCAATTCATTCTTTTAGGTACGGGTGAAGAGCAATATGAATCGGCATTCCGTCATTTAGCTGACCAATATCCAAATCAGGTTTCAGTCCATACATATTTTGATGAGGGGTTAGCAAGAAGGATATATGCAGGTTCTGATTTATTCCTGATGCCATCACAATTCGAACCATGTGGTATCGGCCAACTCTTGGCACTGCGTTATGGTACACTGCCTTTAGTGAGGGAAACTGGCGGACTTCGTGATACGGTCATACCGTATAACCAATTTACTGGTGAAGGCAATGGCTTCAGTTTTACGAATTATAATGCACACGATATGCTCCATACAATTGAGCAATCTGTTGGCCTGTACAAATTCCAGCCGAAAAGATGGAGGAAAATGGCCGAAAATGCAATGAAGTTAGACTTCAGTTGGACATCATCGTCATTAAAGTATATGGAGCTGTATGAAAGTTTGATTCCTGTCATGAAGTGATAACTGGATAGGTAATACACAAAGCACTTGCGAACATGGTTTTCGTAAGTGTTTTGTTTCTTTTACCATCAAATATGGGTATATGATATTTATATATAAAATATTGCTGTGTAGGAGAATGAAAAGATGAAAAGAAGAAGGATGGAAATTGTATTTTTATTTATATTAATTGCTTCAGTTTATATGATCCTGTTCACTTCAGTTAGCTTCGACGTGAAGCTATTTTTTATTGGATTATATATTTTGGTCATGTTTATCACCCTATTTTCACTAATGCTCGAAAATAGATTTGCCCACGAGACACTTTTATGGATGTATGTGCTTTTGTTTTTCCCGGTATTTGGATATGTATTTTATCTATTCTCAGGTCAGCTCTATTTAAAGGGGTATTTATTCCGAAGTAAAAGGAAAAAAGATCGAGAAGAATGGAAGAGTCTTGTTACACGGGTATCCTCTCCAGATTTATCGTTCTTGAATGATCATCAGAAATCATTCGCAGCTTTTGCCAAAAATGCATCTGAGACCACCATTAGTACATCATCGAAAACGGAAGTATTGAAAAATGGCAACGAAACGTTTACAGAAATCATAAAACAATTAAGAAAAGCTGAGAAATTCATCCATATTGAATACTATATTTTTCGTTCCGACAGGCTTGGTACTGAAATTATAGATATCCTTATTGAAAAAGCAAAAAATGGTGTGGAGGTTTTATTCATTTTTGATGCGGCAGGAAGTTTAAGCCTCTCAAATAAAGAGGTTAAACGGATGAAAAATGCAGGGGTTAAAGCCTATCCCTTTTCGCCATTGAAACACGGTTTTTTCAATCAAAAATTTAATTTTAGGAATCACCGCAAAATCATCATCATAGATGGGGAAGTTGGCTTTGTAGGAGGTTTAAACGTAGGAGAGGAATATTTAGGCCGAAATAAAAGCATTGGTTTTTGGAGAGATACACATATGATCCTTAAAGGTGAAGCGGTATATATGCTTCATACCGTTTTCCTTTTGGATTGGGAATATGTCAGCGGCGAAGATGTATTGCAAGGACGTCCAGAATTCAAGAATAAAGTGGTACAAGGGGATGGAGCTGTCCAGGTGGTAGCGAGTGGACCTGATACACAACAGGGGATCATGAGTGATTTTTACTATTCACTTATCACGAACGCCACAAAATCAGTCTGGATTGCAAGTCCATACTTCGTACCAAATCAAGCGATTAAAGCAGCAATTAAACATGCCGCAATTAAGGGGATACAAGTTAGGGTCATGGTTCCGGCAGTAAATGATGGGTTTTTAACCCAATACGGCAGTCGCTCCTATTTCGGTGAGCTGCTTCAATTCGGCGTAGAGGTATACTCGTACAAAAAAGGTTTTCTACATCAGAAACTTATTATCGTAGATGGTGATATGGCTTCCATAGGAACGGCAAATATGGATATGAGGAGTTTCCACCTGAATTTTGAAGTGAATGTCTTTCTTATGGGCAGCCGTACCATTGAAGATCTCATCACTCATTACAAAGAGGATATGATGGATAGTGACAAACTAGATCCTATCGGGTATAACAATCGTGGTTTACTGGAACGTTCAAAAGAATCATTTGCCAGATTGTTTTCGAATGTACTCTAATGGGAAAAAAATCAGATTAATAGTATAGTTGAAATGTAAAGAAATTAATTGGCCATAAGGAGAATTTAAGATAATATGAAATTGGTTTCCTGGAATGTAAATGGAATTCGGGCTTGTGTTAAAAAAGGATTTTTAGATTACTTTAAAGACGTGGATGCAGATATTTTCTGCCTTCAAGAAACTAAGCTTCAAGAAGGGCAGATTTCACTTGAGTTGGAAGGGTACCATCAATATTGGAATTATGCACTGAAAAAAGGATATTCAGGTACAGCCATTTTCACGAAGGAAAAACCGCTTTCAGTGAAATATGGTGTAGGAGAGCTGGATGAGGAGCCGGAAGGCAGGATCATAACACTGGAATTCGAGAGTTTTTATATGGTGAATGTTTATACCCCCAATGCAAAAAGGGATTTATCAAGATTGAATTACCGTCTCGAATGGGAAGATGAGATGATAAAATATCTTAAGGAACTGGACCTGGTGAAGCCGGTTATCTTTTGTGGTGACCTCAATGTCGCACACCAGGAAATCGACTTGAAAAACCCAAAACCCAATATAGGGAATTCCGGTTTTACAAATGAAGAACGTGGAAAGATGACTGAATTACTTGATTCAGGGTTTATCGATACATTTCGCCATTTTTATCCAGACCAGGAAGGCTCTTATACTTGGTGGTCATATATGGCAAAAGTCAGGGAGCGGAATATTGGGTGGAGAATCGATTATTTCATTGTTTCAAAACGTCTGGCGGATTCTTTAATAGAGGCAAACATTCACTGCGATGTCATGGGCAGCGATCATTGCCCGGTCGTTTTGGAAACAAACCTCTAAATGGAATAAATTCGGTTAAATGGGGATACTAATGGTTATCCATATTCAACAGGAGGTTTGATTATGAACACATTTATCGTGGGCTTTCATCAAGAAGATAATGTAGACAGCATGCAAGTGCAAAAATTGACGTCGGCTGAGTTTGAAAAAGCAACATCACGCGGATTTCGCAGATTATTTGAACTGGATACAAATATCGGTTATTTCGTATTTTTTGATGCTGAAGATGATGAGGGTGATTTATCCCATCTAGTTTTACAGTATGAAGAAGATAATCAGGATCCAAGTGATTGTTACTCCTTTACTAAAAATGATTTTTATGAGTTCATGGCACTTTATT
>NZ_JBFUIQ010000213.1:0-4304 GCF_056401795.1 Peribacillus sp. P4_D6 | reverse complement strand
GTATGGGACCGTTTAATGGGAGCAAGTTCCGCTTCTTTCAATTCAATGATCATGGTTTAACACCTTTTCTGAAACCGTGGGTAAAGCTCGCATCATATAGTTTGGAACGGTATTCATCTTTATCATGGATGTCAGGGTCCAAAGCCCATCCAGCCAAAATCATCGCGTGCTTGCGAATACCGTTTTGACGCATGGCATCATCTAAGTTCACTAATGTGGTACGGACAATTTTTTGGTCCGGCCATGTTGCCCGTTGAATGACTGCGACCGGTGTTTCATCCTTCCAACCTGCTTCCTGAAGTTCTTTAACGATTTTTTTTGTCAAGGTCGCACTCAAGAAAAGGGCAATCGTACAATGATGACTAGCCAAATCACGTAATTTTTCAAATTCCGGAACAGGCGTACGTCCTTCAGCTCTCGTTAATATGAGTGTCTGGGTTAAATCAGGGATAGTCAGCTCTGCTCCTATTGCCGCTGCTGAGGCGAATACCGAACTCACTCCAGGGATCACCTCATAACCAATACCCTCTTTCTTCAATAGGACAATTTGTTCCATGATTGCACCGTACATGGCAGGATCCCCTGTATGGATTCTGGCAACCATCTTTCCTTCTTTAACACGATCGACCATGATGCCAACAATTTCTTCCAAATGCATTCCAGCCGTTTTTAGCACCTCAGCATCGGGTTTTGCCTTAGCAATCAATTCTTCATTCACTAATGAATCCGTATATAAAATCACATCGGCCGTTTGGAGAATGTTCAATCCTTTTACAGTAATCAAATCCGGATCACCCGGGCCGGCCCCTACAATATATATCTTCATTTTCTCACCACCATCAATGTTAAGTATTCTAGTTCAAGTCCTTCCAATTCACTCACTTTCCAAATCACTTCTTCATCGGAAGTGACTTTGGTTACGACCGAGGCCTTTTCAAGTAAGTCCAAATCTTTTAAAACGGAAATCATTAAATCGATGACCTTTGCCACTTTGATGAACACCACGGCATCATGATCTTCGATCGCCTTCTTCATCGCTTCATAATCATCCCTTGCAGGAACTATCGCAACATGATCATCACCATCAGCCAAAGCGATGCCCAGCCTTGACGCTGATCCATTAAAGGAAGAAATGCCCGGGACCGTCTTGATTTCGACTTCAGGATGCAACTCCTGCATCAATTTCATCATATGTATGAACGTACTATATAAAAGCGGATCGCCTTCCGTAACGAAAGCTACATCTTTTCCTTCATTTAATTTTTGCCAAACCTTTTCAACCGTTCCATTCCATTCCCGATCCAAGATGGCTTGATCTTTCGTCATCGGAAAAACAAGGCCCAGCATCTCCTTCTCTTCAGGACGAATGTAAACTTCAACAATGCGATGGGCGTAGCTTTTACTCCCTTTTCTTTTTTTTGGATACGCAATGACCGGAGATTCCTGAATCACGCGAAATGCCTTTACTGTAATTAGCTCTGGATCGCCCGGGCCCACGCCAAGGCCATATAATGTACCAAGATTACTCATTCATGTCTTCCTTTCGTTGTGCAGTAATGATATAAACCGGATTAAGAGGTACAAATCTGTTCATTCCCAATATTGGCTTACTTCTGGAGATTTGCGCATGCATGATGGAAGTGTGAAAACCAGCTTCAGTAAATGCCTCATTAGCTCGGTAAAGATTCTCGATCGTCGCAGCATTCAGAACGATCCTGCCGCCAACTTTAAGCCGTTTGCAGCAAGTATTGATCAGCTCTGCCATTTCGCCGCCGGTCCCGCCAATGAAGATTGCATCAGGATCCGGAAAAGTTTCCAATCCCTGCGGGGCTTTTCCATGAATCGCCGTTATATCGGTACGGAATTTACGTTGGTTTTGATAACAGTTTTCTAAATCAGGCTCATTTTTTTCAATTGCGAAGATATGGCCTTCGGATGCAAGCTTGGCCGCTTCAATTGCCATTGAGCCCGTACACGTCCCAACATCCCAAACTATGCTGTTTTTCCTTAGCTTCAACGCATGCAGGCTTAGTACCCGAATTTCCTTTTTGGTTATGAGGCCTTTGTCCGGCTTACGCTGCGAAAATTCTTCATCTTCTATCCCCAAGGACCAGCTTGGACCTTCTGATTTTCTTTTCAAAATGACGACATTCAAGGGAGAGAATTCCCGCTCCGTCATTTCATCTAGTTCATACCAGCCAGATTCTTCGGCTTCTCCTTGAAGGTTTTCAGCCACAAATGCCCGGTATTCAGTCATTCCGAATGAAAGGAGATATTTAGCCAGTTGATCAGGACTATTTTCACTGTCTGTAAGTAAGGCCACTTTCGCTTTCCCATCAATTCTTTGGGCCAGCCCTTTCATACTGCGGCCATGAATGCTGACGAGAAAGGCATCTTGCCAGCTTTCCCCCATTTTTGCGAAAGCAAGCTGAATCGAACTGAAATATGGGTAAACCTCCATGTTTATTTTGCTGGAAAGATAACCTCCCATTCCATAAAACATTGGGTCACCGGAAGCTAGGACAACCGTTGGACGAGTTACATCCTGCAGTTGCTCCACGACCTTTTTCAAGCCGCCCTTTATGACAATCTTCTTGCCAGAATAGTTCGGAAAGAAGGATAAGATCCGTTCACCTCCGACCAGCACTTCACTTTCTTCTATCCATTGGGCATATTGAGGCAGTAAGCTTTCCTGACCGTTATCCCCTATCCCAATTAATTTAATCGATTGACTCAATTCCAACAGCCCTTCCCAGTAATTGTCCTTTCAAYGAATAAATCGCCGTTTCCATTTCAATGCCGCCCTTCACCTGGTTAATGGCAGAGTGACAGCAGGATTCACATAGTTTATTAAAAAAGTCAAAGTTATTAATCGCTGACATCATATCCCCGACTTGTGATGCTGTGTTTGCATTCTTGATTTCAAGAACAAGATCATCTTCAGCTCCGACGCTTTGGGCTATTTCCGATAGAAAACCAAAGTCGACCGGGGCACTTTTTGAATGCACCATCATCACACCTTGGGCCACTTTGGAGAATTTACCCATCATGCCGACCAGTGATACCTTTTTAATTCCCTGCCTCTTACATTGCTTAAGTGAGAAGCCCACAAAATCACCCATTTCAATAAAGGCTTCCTCAGGTAAGTCTGGAAGAAGGCCCATTGCATACTTTTCACTGCGCCCGCCAGTCGTTAAGACTAGATGCTCACACCCACTCGCTTTGGCGACACTGATAGCCTGTACGATACTTGCCATATAGGCGGAACTGGAAAAAGGGACGACAGTGCCCCTTGTTCCCAAAATGGAAATGCCTCCCACAATCCCCAAGCGGCCATTTAATGTCTTTTTCGCTATTTCTTCACCTGCAGGTACGGAGATGACGACTTTCACTCCTCTATTGATCTTAAATTCTTCCAATGTTTGCTGCACAGTGGTTAAAATCATTTTGCGCGGTACAGGATTAATAGCCGCTTCCCCTACAGGAACGGGAAGCCCGGGTTTGGTCACACGACCAACTCCGGTCCCTCCATCCAAGATAATCCCAGGTGCATCGGACCAGCTGACAGTAGAGATAATATGGGCCAGATGTGTGGCATCGGGATCATCTCCGGCATCTTTAACCGTTTCTGCACTAACCGCATTTTCCGATATTTCATATTTCTCAATAGTGAAAGTGGCATCTCGGCCAATTGGCAAGGAAATCGTTGCCTCCTCTAGTGCATCCCCCGTGATCAATGCAGTCAATGCCGCTTTGGTCACGGCTGTCGAACATGCTCCCGTCGTATATCCATGACGCATTTGTGAGGGGTCTTTTTTCACTTTCTTTTCCATGTTTTTTAACTATCAGCTAAAAGGGAAATCGCGTTCAATGCGGCAACAGTGACAGTACTTCCACCTTTTCGGCCAATATTCGTAATGAATGGAACTTCTGTGATCTTAGCGAGTTCCTCTTTCGATTCTGCTGCAGAAACAAACCCAACAGGCATTCCAATGATTAAGTCCGGTTTTGCAATCCCTTCTTTAATGAGGCGAATGAGCTCAAGTAAAGCGGTAGGTGCATTGCCAATGGCATAAATGCCCCCTTCATTTTCCTTTACAGCTTTTTGCATCGAAATGATTGCCCTTGTCGTATTCAAACGTTTTGCCTCGACCATCACATCCGGATCTGAAATATAGCAATGAACGTCCCCGCCGTGTTTTTGAAATCTTTTTTTGCCTGTGCCGCTCTCGATCATTTGCACATCAGCAATGACATGCCTTCCTTTGCGAATGGCTTCCACACCAGCTTGAATGGCATTTGGG
>NZ_JBFUIQ010000212.1:0-4343 GCF_056401795.1 Peribacillus sp. P4_D6 | reverse complement strand
CTTCCAAATAAGTAAGTAATCACTTACTTTTTATTATAAAAGTAAAGAATAGTAAATTCAAGCAATATGTATTTTTATAAAGTTTTGAGCTTTCAAAAGTAAAGCTGTCCTATTAATAGGACAGCTTCATTTGTTTAGCAAGTTTTCAATTCGGCCTTATTTACGGATGTCTTCACCATTTCAATGAAAAGTTGAAGGAAGCGATCATCACCTGTCAATTCTGGATGAAATGCACTTACGAGGACATGGTCTTGTCTCGCAGACACTACATTCTCTTCATAAACAGCCAATACTTCTACACCTTCTCCAACTTCATCAGCAAATGGCGCCCGGATGAATACTGCCTTATAAGGGGCTTCCATTCCTTTGATGGATAGGTCAGCCTCGAAACTTTCCCGTTGACGTCCAAATCCGTTCCTTTTCACGGAAATGTCCATTAGTCCGAGATAGGCCACCTCATCGCCAGTCAATTCATTTGCCGCCAATACCATCCCCGCACATGTACCGAAAATTGGTTTTTTATCTTCGAAGAAAGTTTTGATCGGTTCCATAAATCCATAACGATCCATTAGCTTCCTCATCGTCGTGCTTTCTCCGCCTGGAATGATCAAACCATCGATTTCCCGCAACTGTTCCGGTTTTTTTACTATAATCGCTTGTTCGCCGGCAGCTTTGATTTGGTTCAAGTGTTCTTCAACCGCTCCCTGTAATCCCAAAACACCAATCGTTAACATATTACCATCCACGTTCCTGCATCCGTTCTGCCGGAGCTAGTTTGGAAATATCAATGCCCTTCATTGCACTGCCCAATTCCTTTGACAACTTGCCAATCAATTCATAATCGGTGAAATATGTAGTCGCTTGAACGATTGCGGATGCGAATTTTTCTGGAGTTTCAGATTTAAAAATACCAGACCCAACGAAAACGCCATCTGCTCCCAATTCCATCATCAATGCAGCATCTGCTGGGGTGGCAATTCCGCCCGCTGCAAAGTTAACTACAGGCAATTTACCTGTGCGTTTGATTTCTCTTAAAATTTCAAATGGGGCTCCAAGATTTTTTGCCTCTGTCATTAATTCATCATCACTCATGATGCTAACTTTGCGAATTTGTGACTGTACCTTTCTCATATGACGCACAGCTTCCACAATATTACCTGTTCCTGGTTCTCCTTTTGTACGAAGCATGGATGCTCCTTCACCAATACGGCGCGCAGCTTCGCCTAAATCACGGCAGCCACAAACGAAAGGTACTGTGAAATCACTTTTTAGAATATGGTATTCTTCATCCGCAGGAGTCAGCACTTCACTTTCATCGATATAATCCACTCCCATGGATTCCAGGACCCTTGATTCAACGATATGGCCAATCCTTGCTTTAGCCATGACCGGGATTGAGACTGCATTCATTACTTCCTCGACAATTCGCGGATCTGCCATTCTTGCTACGCCGCCAGCCGCACGGATGTCGGAAGGTACCCTTTCCAATGCCATGACAGCGACCGCACCGGATGCTTCTGCGATTTTTGCTTGTTCTGCGTTAATGACGTCCATGATTACGCCACCCTTTTGCATTTGTGCCATTCCTCTTTTTACTGTGTCAGTTCCTAATAATTTTTCCATTTTTTTCTTCCCCCTAATATTTTCATTTTTTAGATTTGTTAGGCTTAGTATAAAAAAGAGTTGACCACATTGAAAGTGTCAGTTTTAATAAGTTTAATGAGGTCAGTAAAAATTTATCAAAAAGGTGGCAACAAAATGAATATGCTTTCTTGCGATTTAAATCGGTTAAGTGAAGTACCTTTGTACGAACAATTATATTCATATATTAAAAAAGAAATCATTGAAGGCCGTCTTCTTTACGGCACAAAACTGCCTTCCAAACGGAAATTGGCAGAGTTCCTTCAAATAAGTCAAAATACCGTAGAGACTGCATATGAACAATTGACTGCTGAAGGATACGTTGAAGTCATACCAAGAAAAGGGTACTATATTCAAACTTTCGAGGATTTAGAGTATACACAAACTAACCAAGTACCAGTGGAACAAATCAATCATAAACAAGGGGAATTGCTATATCATTTTCATCCCAGCCAAATTGACACGGAACATTTCCCATTTGAAAAATGGAGAAAATACATGAAAAGCAAAATCGATGAATCACATCAAGATCTTCTTTTACTTGGGGATTCTCAAGGGGAATATGAATTACGATGTGAAATTGCCCATTATTTGTATCATGCACGTGGTGTTCAATGTGTCCCAGAACAGATCATCATTGGTGCAGGAATGGAAATTTTATTACAGCAGCTTGTCCTTCTATTCGATAAAAATGCCATCTATGGTGTTGAAGATCCCGGGTATCACCTGATTCATCGGATTTTACGCAACTACCCAAATGAAGTCCATCCACTGCAAATTGATGAAGAAGGCGTAAAGGTGAACCAAATTGAAGATTCAAACATCGACGTTGTGTATGTCACTCCCTCACATCACTTCCCCAATGGGACAATCCTATCCGTTAACAGACGGACGCGATTGTTGAACTGGGCTCAAGGGGCAGCAAACCGCTATATTATCGAAGACGATTATGATAGTGAATTTCGTTATAGTGGAAAAACAATTCCTTCCTTACAAAGTATGGATGCTGGTGATAAGGTGATTTATTTAGGGTCATTTTCAAAATCATTGATGCCATCAATTCGGATCAGTTATATGGTTCTTCCCGCTCCATTGTTACAAATGCATCAACAGGAATTGTCTTTTTACCATTCAACCGTTTCACGGATTGATCAGCACGTGTTGACACAGTTCATGAAGGAAGGGGATTTTGAAAAGCATTTGAATCGGATGAGGAAAGTGTACCGTCGGAAGCTGGATAAAGTGATTGATCTATTTAAACCCCATCAACAAATAAAAATCATTGGAGAGCGGTCAGGATTGCATATCGTCCTCATCGTCAAGAACGGCATGGATGAACAGACACTTATTCAAAAGGCAAACGAAGACCATATTAAAATTTATGGCTTATCAACATATTCAATCGAGAAAATTGACGAACATCCTCCAAAAATTATATTGGGCTTTGCAGGGATTCCTGAATCCGAATTGGAAAAAGCCATTCACCTTTTATTGAACTCATGGGGGTTATAAATATAAAGAAGTTCACTGTCATGAACTTCACGAACTGTAGACAAACTTTCGCTCGAGTTTGTCTACAGTTTTTTTAGCTTTTACATATTGAACGTTGATTTCCACTTCAGGCACTTGCTTTCCGCCGGCGGTCGGCCCTCGGCTTTCGCCTGAGGGGTCTCCCCTAGACGCGCTTTTAGTAGTGGCACGGCATTTCTGACAAGCATATCGTGGAAGATGCAGATCATCTGCGTCATTTTTAGATCTAAAACCTATATATGCGAAACATAAAAAAACGATTGAGTGTGTATTCGTAGATGCAAAAGAAGCATGATATGCGTAAGACTGCTTTAAGGGGACTTAAAAAGTTGCCGATGCAAGCGATGCTTACTTTCTCTGCCATTAATTTAAAGAATATGGCCAATTGGACATGGCTAGGTCCAAAAGTGGCATAACATAGTGGCTCATAGAGCCCCAATTTCTTAACTTTAGGAGATATTTCAATGAAAATGTCAAAAGAGGTTCGGAATGGTCTCATCCTGATTCTCTCTCACGATTGTATCGGGATGATTACCCTGATTTTAATACAAGACTTTTCTTTGTGATGAAATTCGGATTGAATGTCTGGAGCCCAGCCACTGCTTGAAGCTTGCGGTGAGGAGTATTTGGCAGGACGTCGACCTTAAGGGAACGGAATCATCATCCGGACCGCAAAATTTATGCTCCGGGGTTCGAATAATTCGTTGTCGGTCAAATAAAGTGCGGTTTGTACGAAAAACGGCTTCGTCTGAAAACAACTGAGAGGTTTTTCAAATAAAAATAATGCAGGCAAACTCATTTTTCTACGAGTTTGCCTGCATTCTGAAAATTTCACTCTTGTGGATTTTTTTAACTTTTAGATAAATACAGTTCCATCATATCTTTTGGTACCATGCTCCCGCCGGTAGCCCAGATGACATGCGTCGACTGGTTCATTTTATCCAGCAGTTTTTGATCCATAAGATATTCCCTTCCTTCTTTAGCTGACAAAAGTTGTATCGGACCAAATGCTCCTGCTAGGGCAGATGGCTCTAAATAATGGCCTTCCGTCTCTACCATTTCCTTGAGCAGTTCGAATAACCTTCTATCCTCTATGGTATAGCTCCCGCTTAACATGGTCGTCATCATACTGGAAACCAATGCTGAAGGCCTTCCTACTGCAAGACCATCCG
>NZ_JBFUIQ010000211.1:0-4349 GCF_056401795.1 Peribacillus sp. P4_D6 | reverse complement strand
GATAAAGAATAATGTAGTTCCGTATAAACCTAAAACGGCTGCAAAAATCATCGCCCCGAACCTTAATGCCCTGAACGCCAGTCCAAAGCTATATTGCGGGACCGTAAAAGAGGTAATCGTCGTGATCGAAACGATTATGACCATGAGGGAACTTACAATATTGGCTTGAACTGCCGCTTGTCCAATAATGACCCCGCCAACCAATCCAACCGTTTGACCAATGGGCGATGGGAGCCGAATACCTGCTTCGCGAAGCAGTTCAATCGTTACTTCCATGATGATGGCTTCAACAAACGGCGGAAATGGCACGTTCTCCCTTGTACCCGCGATGGTCATCGCCAGTTCTGACGGAAGCAATCCAGGGTTGAACGAAACCAAGGATATATAAATCCCTGAAAGAAATACGGTAACAAATAAAGATAAATAGCGAAGTATACGTAAAAAAGAACCCGCTACCCACCTTTCATAATAATCATCCGGTGACTGCAGCAGCATCGTGATCGTCGTTGGTGCCATCAAAGCAAATGGCGATCCGTCAACCATGATGACCACCCTTCCCTCCTGCAGTGCAGCCAATACTTTATCCGGACGCTCTGTATTTTGGATCTGTGGGAAAGGGGTTAACGCTGTATCTTCAATTAATTCCTCAAGCATCCCCGAGTCTTGGAGATCAGTAGCTTTCACTTCATTTATCCGTTTATTCACTTCTTTTAGCAAAGAATCGCTAGCTTTTCCCTCATAATAGATCAATGCAACTTCCCGTTTTTCCATCGTCCCGAACTTCTGTTGTTGGACGATAAGGTTGGGATGGTTCGAATATTGCCTTATCAAGCCGATATTTTCTTGAAGACTTTCGATAAACCCAAGCTTCGGTCCCCTGACAACCCTCTCTGTTGAAGGTTCACCCAGTGTACGAACTTTTTCCTTTTCCAGATTCAAGACATAACCATTTACAATTCCATCTAAAAATAAAAGCGTTTTCCCGTCAAAAATATGCTCTATAGCTTTTTCATATGTTTCAACATCCTGTTCCCTGACTGAACAGATTTTGGAAATKACCAGCTGTTCGATAGAAACCGGGTGCCTGGTTTCAACCTGGGCAGCCGATAGATCCAGGACTATCTCATTGAATCCAGGGTAATCCATCGTTCCATTGACAAATACAAATAATCCCGAAACTTCATAACCGGGAATGAATACCTGTTTAAAAACTACATCATCCTGCATATTCAATTCAGATTTCAATTTATCCTGTTTTTGATCCAATTTAATATGCAAGGGTTTACTTTTCATGGTGAACTCCTTTGGTTAAATGGGGTTTTTATATTCTCAGTTTCCTCTATTTACAATTTTTTTATGCGAAAGGAAATGAAGGCAGCTTTTACACTAATTTATTTAATGAATTTCCTTTCTGAAGCGAGCGACATTAGCATCCAAAATGGTTAATTTGTAATTAAATTGCAAATGCTAGGATAATAAGCTTTAGTGCAGAGGTGACAACATTGTTTAACCGCAGAACGTTCAAAAAAAAGCCAAATCAACCAAACGAAAAAAATGAAGAATTAAATAACGTTTCGGAAGTAAGGGACCTATTCAATACCCTATCTTCATCCAATGATTTCATTAACCATCAAGGAACATATAATGGCGTAGGCTATTGGGTCTCTTTTTATCGCTCGTTGATCGATGCACAGGATCTTCATAAAAGTGTTCTTTCTGTCATACCTACTCTAGAAGCGATAAATTTGGAGCAAATAAAAGAAAACGTTCCTATTGAGAATACACTAATCACCAGTACCAAGGTTGTAATCGAAGATAGGATCATGAGAGGCGAAATTGCACTTCGTTTAGATGGAAATCTTGATGAATGCCTATTAATCAATGTTGCGGCCCAACAAGGAAGGCAAGTTAATAAACCTGAACTTGAATTTGGCATCATAAGTGCTCAAGAAGCATTTGTCGAGGATATTGATATCAATCTGAATTTAGTCAGAAAAAGGCTTCCTGTCCCTGGATTGCAAGTAAATGAAATGACTGTGGGATCCTTGTCTAAAACGAAAGTGGCCGTTTTATCGATAGAAGGGATCGTTGATCAGGAAAATGTTGATAATGTTATACAAAGGATCAATGACGTAGAGTTTGATGAAATATTGGACGGGTCCTATCTCGCGCAAATGCTATATGATAATTCAAATACCTTGTTTCCCCTTTTTCTAAATACGGAAAGGCCTGACCGCATCGCAAGTGCATTGGCTGAGGGCAAGGTAGCCCTGTTAATCGATAGGTCATCCTCTGCACTTATTACTCCAACMATTTTGTTAGAATACTTCATCACCATGGAAGATTATAATATGCCGTGGATTCCGGCATCCGCTTTCCGTTTATTAAGAATATTCGCGGTCGCTTTTTCGATTTTTGCCACTCCCATTTATGTAGCCGTGCTGACCTATCATTATGAACTGATTCCTAAAGATCTTTTGGAAACGATCGTCACGTCCAGGAACTTAATACCTTTTCAGCCATTGATCGAAGCATTATTCCTGGAGATCTCCATTGAGTTATTACGGGAAGCGGCTGCCAGGCTGCCAACAAAGGTAGGCCAGACATTAGGTATCGTCGGCGGTATCGTTATCGGTCAAGCAGCCRTTGTTGCTGGTTTGACCAGTAATATCTTATTGATAATCGTTGCCCTCTCGGCATTGGCATCATTTGTTACTCCCATTTATAAAATGGGTAATGCCATACGGCTGCTGCGGTTCCCCTTCTTAATCGGGGCCCAAATTTGGGGGCTGCTGGGCATTACCATAGCAGCCGTGTTTTTGATGACCCACCTTATCAAATTAACTTCTATGGGACACCCGTACCTCGAACCGATATACCCATTTCGGATGCAAGATTGGAAAGACAGCTTTGTTCGGCTTCCTTTCAATCTTTTCAAATCGCGGCCTGTAAATTTACGTCCAGATGATAGAGCCAGACAGCCACTGCCCAAAAAAGCAAGAATCAAAAAAAATGATTTTAATGAATGATCTAAATGAGGGTCCCATATGAACCAAGCTGGTGTTAATGAAAAGTATAAAGTGTCACCGTTCTATGTGTTTTTTTTAGTGCATTCCATGCAAACAGGAGTAGGCGTTTTGAGTTTTCAAAGAGTTTTAGCGAAGACAACGGGAACGGACGGCTGGATTTCGATCCTTCTGGCCGGCCTGTTCGTTCATATAATGATTTGGGTCATATATAAAATCTTCAGTATCGTTCCTGGCGATATCATTTCTGCAAATAATCAAGCATTCGGGAAATGGATCGGGAATTTCTTCAGTCTATTATTCATTCTTTACTTTTTGATCCTAGGGATGACAGTAATGATTAGCTATATAAATGTCATACATGTATGGATGTTTGAAGAGGTACCATCTTGGGCGTTTTCGGTGGTTTTCCTGATCCTGATTTATTATATAAATACGGGAGGATTCCGAACCATTACGGGTATTACCTTTTTAAGCTCCATTCTGACATACTGGCTTTTATTTGTCCTATTCTATGCCATGAAATACTCAGAATTCACCAATTTGCTTCCTGTTTTCCACCACACTCTATTGGATATATTGAAAGGAACAAGAAGTACTTCATTAACAATGCTTGGGTTTGAAATGATCGTGATGTTTTATCCGTTCATCAAAGATGCTAAAACTTCACAAAAATATGCTCATGGAGGGGCCTTAACAACAACCTTAATAACCGTATTCGTTTATTTAGTTTCAATTGTTTTTTATTCACAAAAACAGTTGGAACTGACTATATGGCCGACGCTGACATTGACCAGTATTGTCGAATTTCCCTTTATTCAACGATTTGAATATATAGATGTTTCTTGGTGGGCCATCGTTATCATACCCAACATGACCATTTCCTTGTGGGCTGCAAGCCGAGGTTTCAAGCGTTTATTCAATGTTCAGCAAAAGTATCCATTATGGGGGATGTCCATTATAATCCTGCTTACGAATATTTTTGTTTTTGATGTCGATTCACTATATATATTGCGTAAAATCATCAATCCATACGGCGCATTCTTTGTTGCTTTATACTTGCCTCTTCTTTTGGTCATTATCTATATAAAGAAAATGAGGAAACGTTCATGAGAAAATTATTTCTTGTTATCTTGGCTTTTCCCCTCCTTTGCAGCTGTGCCCAGCCAAGAGTGGTAGATGAAGTCAATATGTCCCAAGCCATTGGCTACGATATACTTAAGAATGATAATGTCGAAGGAATGTTCGTCATTCCTATCTTCCAACAGGACAAGATGGGTAAATATCAAATCTTAACTGGAACATCGACAACAACAAGTGATG
>NZ_JBFUIQ010000210.1:0-4353 GCF_056401795.1 Peribacillus sp. P4_D6 | reverse complement strand
GTAATGGACWTGATTTTGAAAATGCTGCCGGAATATGCAAAACAAGTGGCAAGCCCGCTTAGTAATATCGACAAGATCACTGTAGTGGACACAGGCGGAAGCGGTGCGAATGGTGGGGCTAATAAAGTGACTGGATATGCAACGGATTTAATGGCATCCTTGCAGGAGTCATTAAAAGCATCTTCGGGAATTGATGTCAAAGACTTGCTTGAGAATTTCTCAGGAAAACGAAATTTACCATTCACCACCATCAACCAGGAGAATGTCGAAGCGAGCATGAATATGGCAGCAGGCAAGGAAGAGTAACAGGGGAAAATAAAACGAAGGAAGGTAAGGAAACTCTTGCTTTAGAATATGCACCAAAAGGTATTCGTGTAAATAATATTGGTCCAGGAGCGATTAACACACCAGTCAATGCCGAGAAATTTGAGAAGAATTACTTCCGTTTACGCGTGAAGCAATCGACATATTCTATTAATCGCGGAGCTTAAAACATAAAAAAGAACCCATTTTGAAAAAAATCAAAATGGGTTCTTTTTAGTTACTTTAAAATAAAGAATCCCATAACATTTCTAATCAAACTTTATTTTAATTTAACATCTACTTTACGTACATATGACTTGTATTAACGCGGTAACACTACAGAAATAGATATTAATTATTAATGAATGAAGTAGCTATCCTTTAGATACTATGTATATAACTCAGTAAGCTTGCCTGTCTACCTTCTTAAATAAAACAGAAAATATACTTGGATAGGTGATGATTATATAGTTATGGAATATGTGCTCTTTTATTATATGCTAGTAGTTGGCCTAGTAGAATATTCTACATTTGAGAGTAACCAGGCTGTGAAGTTTAGACAAGACTGCCTAACACAATGTTCCTTGTTCAACTAAAGGGGCAGAATAGTTAAAGAAGAAATTATAGTAAGCTTAATTAAAATAAAATGTTTGAAGGTGAGGAATTATATGAGCACAATCAAAAAGCATAAACCAAATAAGCTAAAAATGATTTTACGAGGATTAATAGTAATGATTGGGGGATTTATAGCCGCATATGGACTAGAAACCGTATTAATCCCAAACAATGTATCTGATGGGGGGGTGACGGGGCTTAGTATCATTGGTTCACAACTATTTGGATTACCATTAGGACTACTCATTGCCGTTATTAACCTTCCTTTTATCTGGTTAGGATATCAACAAATTGGTAAAGGTTGCGCGATTTATTCGATTATCGGAATAGCTTCACTAGCTGTTGGTACAAGCCTCATGCACCATACCCCAGCGATTATTGAAGGGGATACATTATTAGTTACCGTTGTAGGTGGTATTATCATCGGTTTTGGGATGGGATTAGCATTGCGGAATGGCGGAGCATTAGATGGAATTGATATGCTAGCCGTATTACTTTCTCGAAAATTACCTTTTGGGACAAGTGATTTCATCCTTTTCTTAAACATGTTTGTATTTATTTTCGGTTCAACCGTATTCGGTCTACAAGGAGCAATTCTTTCTGCAATTGCTTACTTTATTGCTTCTAAAGTGATTCATATAGTGGAAGTAGGGTTAAGTGGCTCTAAAACCTTTAAAATTATCACAACTCAACCCGAATTAATGGTCGAGACCATTCGTGATCGTTTAGGTCGAAGTGCAACATACAATGAAGTTTATGGCAGTTATTCAAATAAAAAATTTAAGGAAATCACATGTGTCATTAACCGTTTAGAAGAAAGCAAAATCAAAGAAATTATTAATGAGATTGAGGAAACTGCTTTTGTTACAGTATATGACGTAGCAGAAGTTAAGGGTGGTAATTTCAGAAAACATGATATTCATTAGATAGAAACCTGTAATTTTAAATAAAGTTACATAAAAGACACCTTTTAGTTTTGCTAAAAGGTGATTTTAAAGCTTGTATTCATGGGGTAACACTAAACAAATGAATACTGATAAGAGTACGAAGTTGTTATTCTTTAAATACTATATAGCTATTTCAGGATCTGACTCTGGTTGGATGAATTTATGAGGCAATATTGGGTTCTCCTTTGTGGGTGGCTTGCCCAACCAATTGGAGGGGAAGGTGTGTTATTGGTTAGTATTATTCCAATTATCATGGCTATAGTTTTATGGTTCTTTGTACATCCTGATCGCTCACTTATGTAATTTAACTGGAATAACACACGCCAATAGGCATTCCATAAGTGATTAGACGTTTGATTAGAAATATTTTTCAGTTTTTATGAAACATTTTAGTATTCACTTAACATAATTAAAGTTCTTGGAATAGCATTTTAAAATCAAAGTCTATAGAATAACTCTCCATTTGTATTTATTTATGACTTTTTACATGCAGAGAAATGCTCTCTAACGCAATTAACTTTTATTTTACGAATAATAGCTCATTAATTGCAGATTTCAGCGCCTTAGAAACACGTATAAAAAAGACCTACACATGAGAGGGTGGTCTTTTTTATTCTTTATTGGGGTAGAGTCAGGAAAATGCTGATTTACAACGCTTGAGTGCTTTCTCCCAATAAAAAAAGCGGATTCCCAATTTCAAGGAATCGACTTTTTTATTTTCTTATTTCACTAAAGAACCAGTTAGCCATCCATGCAGCGCAAAACCGGCGCTGCACCCAGAGAAAGAAAATGGGTTTCCGGGTCAATAATGTTTAATGGCTTGCAAAGAAGGTCTTTGAACGAGCCCATCTGTTAGTCTGACTCCAACGACCACGGTGAACCACCGACTGTCGTGCTCTATAGGGGGGAGTTCTCATGGGAGTTTAATCCTTTTTTTTGTCGTTGTGCCAGTCGATTCTATACGTTGATTACCTGCCAACTCAATAATGACCATTCCGAAGGCTCATCCTTTTTTTAAAAAGCGTTTACTTGGCCTTTTTTGTTGTGGTTTTTTCTGGATTTTGAGCTTGCTTCTGCCAAATAAGATAATTCTAATTAAATTTTCTTTAATTATTTGAATAGCTACAAAGTTCAATCAAAGTTCCATCAGTTGATACGGGATTAACATAAATGAGCTTTCTCCCGCGTGGGTTTGTACGTAGTGTATCCTCTAGAAAACGAACCCCATTTTTACTTGCCTCGAGTATTGCTTTGTCCAAATCGTCAACTCGATATGCAATATGATGCACTCCTTTTCCTCGTTGCTTTATAAACCGAGCCATTGGAGAGTTCTTGTTGGTTGGTGCCAATAATTCAATTACTTTATCATTAGTTCTGACAACAGCAACGTGTACTTCAACACCAGGTGTATCACTTGTATAACGGTCCTCTAATACTCCATTTAATACATTAAGATAAAAGGGAAGAGCATCATCAATACTTCTAACAGCAATTCCAACGTGATCTAAAACATATTCAAATTCAGTTCCTCCCAATTTAGTTCCTCCTTTCAGCATTATTATTTTTAATAAAGGTTAAGTCTATTTAAAATATTTTATGGATTCTACATTATTGTTGATGTAATTATTCAACAATATAACTTATCTTAACAGTAAATGGCCGAGTAACAGAACGAATTAATTTGTATGACCAGCTCCCTGTACCTATCAGTTGGTACAGGGAGGTTAGATATGTTCTCTCTTAATTTAACTATAAATGTTTCTAATTAGGAAKGTAAATTTCTCTTTAAAAGTTTATATTTTTTAGATAGAGACAAAGCGGTTATTTTTACTTGACTAATAAGAACATGAATACTATAATTCAATTGATCAATTGAATACTTAATGAGTTTAACTTAATCGTAAAGCAGTCCGAGACAGGAATGAAAGTAGATGCTATTGCCATTGGGTTGGATTTAACACTTAGAGATGTTCAAGCACAGGTAAAACAAAAACAGCATCCTTGGATTTTGGATAAAGGATTTTAAAATTCAGCTGTTGTAAATGTTATTCCGTTTCAAGGTGTGAAGCATTATATAACAAAAAAGAGGGGTAAAAAAGGAATAATAACATCACAAGTAGTCCGAAAAGATAATCTACAAGTGGCTAAAGAATTTGTAAGCCAAGTGTACGCACAAGTAAAAGAGCGTAATCCTCATGAAAGTGAATTCCATCAAGCAGTGAAGGAAATTTTCCTTTCATTAGTTCCAGTATTTRCAAAACATCCAGCCTATATGAAAAATGGGTTATTAGAAAGACTCGTGGAACCGGAAAGAATGATTACCTTCCGTGTTCCTTGGGTTGATGACCTTGGGAATGTACATGTGAACCGTGGTTTCCGCGTGCAGTTCAACAGCGCAATTGGACCATACAAAGGAGGTCTACGCTTCCACCCGACAGTTAATGCTAGCATCATCAAGTTCCTTGGTTTCGAGCAAATCTTTAAGAAC
>NZ_JBFUIQ010000209.1:0-4389 GCF_056401795.1 Peribacillus sp. P4_D6 | reverse complement strand
AGTTGACACAGTATTACTGGGATGATATAAATGCATGTGCATGCATTATATAAAAAGGAGATGAAGAATGATGAATGATTTATTTTCACCTTATCGCATAAAAGAACTTGAACTTAAAAATAGGATCGTCATGCCGCCGATGTGCCAATACTCCGTCGAAGCGGAAGATGGTATACCAACGAACTGGCACCAGCAACATTATGTAAGCAGGGCAGTTGGCGGCACGGGGTTAATTATAGTGGAAATGACCGATGTGGAGCCTGATGGGCGCATTTCGAATCGCGATCTTGGATTATGGTCCGACGATCAAATTGGGGCTTTCTCCAACATCGTTAAGGAAGTTCATCAATACGGTGCAAAAATCGGGATACAAATTGCCCATGCAGGCCGTAAAGCGGAGGATGCGGAACCGCCGGTGGCACCTTCAGCCATTGCGTTTGATGAAACGTATAAAACACCAAGGGCTTTAGAAACGGAAGAAGTGAAGGAAATGGTCGATAAATTCCGGGCATCGGCCAGAAGGGCAGTTCAAGCAGGGTTTGACGTAATCGAATTACATGGTGCACACGGGTATTTAATCCACCAATTCACATCACCGCTTACGAATAAACGTGATGACGAATATGGAAGGGACCTGACTAAATTCGGAGTGGAAGTCATTAAAGCAGTGAAAAGCGAAATGCCTGCCGACATGCCTTTAATCATGCGCATTTCTGCAAAAGAATACGTTGAAGGCGGATATGGTATTGAGGAAAGCATTGCATTTTCACAAGTCTTTAAAGAAGCAGGCGTCGATATGTTCCATGTAAGCTCTGGAGGAGAAGGCCCGATTGGAGCAGACGGAAGACCTGGTACCCATGCCAGCTATCAAACTCCGTTGGCCAGGGAAATCAAAAAAGCTTTGGATATTCCGGTGATTGCTGTAGGTCGTTTAGATGATCCGATTCTAGCAAATTCAATCATTGGCAATGAAGAAGCAGATTTGGTCGCCATCGGCAGAGGAATGCTGCGAAACCCTTATTGGGCACTTGAAGCATCTAAAGCTTTGAATATAAAAACGGAGATTCCTAAACAATATCAACTGGGATTCAAGCATTGATACGGATATTTAAAACGCCGGCGAATATTATATTCGCTGGCGTTTTTTCATTCAGTGCATGAGGGAATTTGCATATGCGAATCCATTACGTGATGTTTAACTGGAAATTTTGCTATAATGAAAAAGATAAATCAAACGATAATTCGAGGTGCTAATTATGGAAGAAATCAAAATCATTACAACGGAAGAAGTGGAAGCTAAGCTTGAGGCAGGAGAAGCGATGGAACTTGTCGATGTTCGTGAAGACGAAGAAGTGCAGGAGGGAATGATCGAAGGCGCGAAACATATTCGCATGAATGATATCCCGGCGAACCTTGACTATTTTGATAAAGAAAAAGAATATATCTTTATCTGCCGTTCAGGACGCCGCAGTGAAAATGTATGCCATTATCTTCAGGAACAAGGATATAAAGTGGCAAACATGGTTGGCGGAATGCTTGAATGGGACGGCGAAGTCATCGTTAAGTGAAGCTCTTCAAAAAGGCCTGTTACTTTTGTAAGCGTAAATCCAGGAATGTGACGGCTTATTTGAATGAAGAAAGAAAAAAGATCATGGTTTGTTCACAATGCCGTGAATATGCGGAAAAACGTGCATATTTGAAGTCGTGAAAACAAAGAGTCCTTTCATCATGAAGGGACTCTTTTTTCTATATGAACCTCACTTCCGGGGATGCAAACGTTTTATGTTAAAATTAGGGTGCTGAAGTCAGAAAATATAGAAAAAGGAGAGTTGGAGAATGAATGTTCATAAAATTGCGGTCATTGCGGGTGACGGGATTGGCCCTGAGGTGATTAATGAGGGTGTAAAGGTCCTTAAAGAAGTGGCGGCCATTGCCGGTGATTTTTCTTTCCAGTTCACCTATTTTCCATGGGGCTGTGAATATTACCTTGAGCACGGCAAAATGCTGCCTGACGATGGACTGGAACAACTGATGAAGTTTGACGCCGTGTATCTGGGGGCTGTCGGTTATCCTGGTGTCCCGGACCATATTTCCTTACGTGAACTTCTGCTGAAGATCAGAAAGGGATTTGACCAATATGTGAATGTTCGACCCGTTAAATTGCTTCAAGGTGCACCCTGTCCATTAAAAGACGTGACCCGTGACCAAATCGATATGATTGTCATCCGTGAAAACAGTGAAGGGGAATATTCCGGTGCAGGTGATTGGCTTTTTAAAGGCAAGCCGGAAGAAGTCGTCCTGCAGACGGGGGTCTTTTCACGAAAGGGAACCGAGAGGATCATCCGTTATGCTTATGAACTTGCGCGCAAGACAGGAAGGACGCTAACGAGCATAAGCAAGGCGAACGCATTGAATTATTCAATGGTTTTTTGGGATCAGGTTTTTGAAGAAATTGGACAGGAGTATCCGGAAGTAGAAACGAATTCCTATCTGGTCGATGCGGCAAGCATGTATTTTGTCAAACAGCCCGAACGGTTTCAAATCGTTGTCACCTCCAATTTGTTCGGTGACATCATAACGGATTTAGGTGCTGCCATTGCAGGCGGGATGGGACTGGCGGCCGGTGCCAATTTAAACCCGGAACGGATTTATCCTTCGATGTTCGAACCGATTCATGGTTCAGCCCCGGATATAGCACATCAAGGCATCGCCAATCCACTTGCGGCCATATGGTCTGCCAGTCAGATTCTCGATTTCTTTGGACATGAGGTTTGGGGTGCGAAAGTGTTGGACGTGATTGAACAGGCGATGGTCGATAAAAAGGTGCTGACTCCTGATATGGGCGGGGCAGCTTCTACAGAGGAAGTCGGGGATGAAGTGGTTAAAATATTATCCGATTCACTAAAAAATCAAGTATAAAAATCAAGTGAAAAGGGCATCCTGCACAATAACTATCATTATAGTAAAAGGGCGGGGAGAGCCGATGATACAAGTGAAATTATTTGATTATGAGCATGAAAAGGACCTAGAGGATGAAATGAACTTTTTCCTGGAAGACATTCGTGATAATCAAATCGTCGATATCAAATACAATGTCGCCACAACAGGTGAAGAGGAAGAGGAACAGATCTACTGTTTCAGTGCGATGATCATCTATAAAAAAAAATAAAGGCCGGCTGGCCCTATAATCATAATGGACTACCTATTGCTTGCTGACGGGCAATCAAAGGTAGTCTTTTTCCGTCTGGACTTCCTCGGAAGGTGGCATGTTCGTTGTGGAAATTAGGACGATGTCGCTTCCCCGCCATTGACATGAAGTGTTTGTCCTGTCACAAAACGGGAATCATCAGAGGCGAGATAGACAAAGGTGGGAGCCAGTTCAAATGGCTGGCCTTGACGCTCCATCGGATTATCGACTTGTGTCACTTCGTCTGCCGAGAAACTTGCCGGGATGAGGGGTGTCCAAAACCTTCCTGGCGCAATGGCGTTCACCCGGATGCCTTGATCGACAAGACTGTTTGCTAAGGCACGGGTAAAACCGATGTTGGCCCCTTTAGTCGCCGTATAATCAATTAATTGCTTATTCCCATTAAACGTCACGACAGAAGATGTATTAATGATGGAGGACCCAGCTTTTAAATGGGGAAGGGCAGCACGCGTCGTGTAGAAGTGGGAATAGATATTCACTTTAAAGGTATCATCGAATTGCTCATCCGTAATATCAAGCAAGCTTAATTGCTGAAATTGAATGCCCACGTGGTTACAAAGAATATCGAGCTTTCCAAATGTTTCGATGGTGTCTTCCACGATATCGATGCATTGCTGCTTATCCCTTAAGTCCCCAGGCAGCAGTAAGCAACGTTGCCCAAGCTCTTCAATTCTCGTTTTAGTCCGATTGGCATCCTCATGTTCATCCAAATAAGCGATGGAAACATCTGCCCCTTCTTTAGCAAAAGCGATGGCAGCCGCAGCGCCAATCCCACTGTCTCCGCCAGTTATCAATGCGACTTTACCTGTTAATTTCCCGCTGCCCCTATAATTGGGATTTTCGATGATGGGCCTGGGCACCATTAATTTTTCTACACCGGGTTGGCGAAATTGGCGTTGCTCCGGAACCGTGATGGGTACGTCTTGATAACGGGTGATCTTCCCATAATTCGGATGCATGGGATAGCTTTTACCGGATGATTTCTTTTTATTATCTTCTGCCATGAGGGGTCCTCCTAATAAAGAATTTAGTCGGATTACTTTATGATGATCAGGCATATGCCGTGCATGAAGAACATGTATCGGGACGGGCTCGTTGCCGTGCGGCTCGAATATGCTGAAGGGGAGAAAAAAGTTTTTGGAGGCCTCTATATGCCATATTATTATAGCGAAGAAGTGAAG
>NZ_JBFUIQ010000208.1:0-4413 GCF_056401795.1 Peribacillus sp. P4_D6 | reverse complement strand
CCATAAACTACACTAAGGTAATATGATAAAGTGGAGTTAGCCGTTCTGTTTCTGCTGCTGGATGGTTCAAGATTTTTGTTTACTAGAGGAGGGATGATCTTCATGTCGTTTTTTCAATCACAGAAGCAAAAAGAATATATACAAAAATTAGAGGCGGCGATTCAGTCCTTTACCGACCGATCTGGGGAACTTGATGATTCAAAGGGATTTCCTTATGAAAATATTCAGGAGTTAAAGGAATTCGGATACCCCCAATTAACTTTAGCTAAAGAGCATGGCGGATATGGCGGTTCCTTATATGATTTTCTCCTATGCCAAGAAAAAATAGCTCAATATTGCGGCCCAACAGCCTTAGGAATAGGCTGGCATGTCGGGACTGTACTTTCCTTATCGGAGAAGAGACCTTGGGAAAAAGGAGTCATGAAAGAATTGTATGATGAAGTGTCGAAAGGTGCACTAATCAATACGGCAGCATCTGAGGCTGGAACGGGGAGTCCGACGCGCGGAGGCCGACCGGAAACCATCGCGATCAAAAAGGGTAATCAATGGAATTTGAATGGCAGAAAGACTTTTACTACACTCTCTCCTGTCCTTGATATTTTTCTCGTAACGGCATGGGTTCCCGAGGATGAGCGACTTGGCACATTTTTAGTTCATCGTGATGTAAAGGGTGTAAGTATAGAAGAAACTTGGGATATGATTTCCATGCAGGGGACAGGAAGTCATGATCTGGTGTTAAATGATGTCAGCCTGCCTGAAAAGTATTATGTCATGAAAAGCAATCCTGGTGAAAAAAGAAAACCTGAAGCGTGGCTATTACATATACCGGCTTGCTACTTGGGAATCGCAGTGGCTGCCAGAAATTACGCAGTCGAATTTGCGAAAACCTATTCTCCGAATAGCTTGCCAGGACCAATCAGGGACCTTCCGAATGTTCAACGTACAATCGGGGAGATGGAACTGGAATTGGGTGAAGCACACCATTTCCTCTACTCTGTCGCAGAAAAATGGGTGCGGCAGCCTGAAGATCATGATGAATTATCGAAGCAATTGGGGGCAGTTAAGTTATCGGTCGTCAACAAATCAATCTCCATCGTCGATAAAGCGATGAGAGTCGTCGGAGCCAAAAGTTTACAAAGAAACAATCCCCTGCAACGCTACTATAGGGATGTACGCGCAGGACTCCATAATCCTCCGATGGATGATGCAACAATCACCACGCTCGCAAAATCAGCTCTTTATTAATTCTTATTCAAATATTTTTTGATGGCACTGAAATGATCGTTTCAGTGTTTTTTTCCGTTCTTTTTCTAACATTAATTTGTGTTTTCGTTTTAAGAGCATGATTAGGTGTAGTCATTTTTCCATACACATGTAAGACTTCTAGAGTGTGGGGAAAACTAGAACAAAACATTTACATGGATTCGTGCAAAATAAAAAGAGGCACGAAAAGTACTATTCACACGTAATCAAAGGGAAGGTGCCCTGCCACCCTAGTTGAAAGTTAACTGATGATTTGAAGTAAACTCTGTGGAGATGAGTCTCAACAGAGTTTTTCTTCATTTTTCTTATTTTGTGCCGCTAAACCATATTCCAATTCTCTGTCACTTATAGAACCTTTATTTTTTCTGGAATTCGGGAGAAAATAGGATTAGAAAATCCCTGAATCGGCGCTTGGCTTTTTTGTGTTTTATGGCAAGTGCAATAAATCGATTGAAGGTAGTGTAGAGAAAAGAACCGTTGAAGTGGAATTTAATCCAGACATGTACCATAACATTAAAAAAAGAACGTGCGAATTGTAGCACGATTTCTTTTAGAGTAACATATACTTTACCCGGGTATGGTTTACCAATGTTTCCATACATCCTGTGGAAAAAGTAAATGGCGTTTATTCTCTGAAATTCGACCTGCCTGGATACTCTTATAATGCGTTTGTTGATAGTAAACCAGGAAACCTTGTCATCAGGTTAGTCCGATAGAGTTTGAGGTTGATAAAAATATGAGGAGAATTTAAGTTTTATGATAAAGTCAATAGCTATCGATTTGCTATAGAGGTCAAATAAAAAGGAAATGGGGAATTTATATGAACTTAGATGGGGTTAGCAAACATCTATTAATTTGCAACGGGAAAACATGCACGAAAAATGGAGCAGAAGAAGTAACAGAGACGATTAGGGGGGAATTGAAAAACTTAGAACTACAAAAGGAGATTCACACAACAAAAACATTATGCAACGGCCAATGCAAGCATGGTCCGATCGCTATTCTATATCCACAAGGAACCTGGTATAAAGAAATGGATAAAACAAAAAGTAAAGAGCTTATTCATAAATTGGAAGAAAATGACAATGTTCATCTAGGCTCTGAACTTTATTATCATGATGGGAAAACATTCAAGAACTAGAAGAGTGAATGAACTGTAACATCTCACTTCTATATCTAAAAAGGGTTTCTGTATATGACGCTTTTCTGAAAGAAAAAAATTGCGATATTCAGTGGACTGATCATTTTTACCCATCAGTCGATAATTTAATCAATAGAGTTTACATCTCCCCATTAATCCTAATTGAAAATTGTTCTCTTAGAAAATTCAACAGTTTTACCAATATGAAAAAAATACCCGTTCTTTAAGAACGGGTATTTTTTATATAACATTACCTCAAATTCTTTCCTGGATGTCGGAAGAGGTAGCTTTTATTTTCCTCATAATAATTTAACTAGCTTATCATTATCTATCTTGATATGATTGATATGCCTGTCTAAATCTTCGAAAAATATCGAAAGTTCGGTGTAAAAATGAATCTTATGACCAAAGATTTACTGATTAACTTTTTACTTATCCTTTTTCCGATCTTTTTATTGCAAATGAGCTATCTAGTGAAGTACGTATACCGTTTAGATGCATTAAAAGGATCCTTCCTATCGATTTTCCCTATTCTTTCACTTGTTCTATGCATGCTATTTCCCGTTGTTATAGAAGAGGATTTTGTTTGGGACCTTAGATGGATCCCTTTTCTATTAGGCGGTTTATATGGAGGCTATCGGTTAGGAATCATATTGATAGTCATCACTCTTGTTATCCGCTATGTATCAGGGGGTGATAATGGATTTTATATATCATGCATCACTTTTCCACTAGTGGGTGTTTCCTTGTTTTTTATATCTAAATACTATTTGAAACTCTCTGTCAGTAAAAAAATTCTCATCGGTATATCATTAATCTTCATTGTACATATTCTCACGCAGTTTATTTCAACAGTAGTATTTGAACTTACTATCGGCATAAGTCTATGGAAACAATACTTCACGATCCAAGTCATTGGAATTGTTGTTGTAATCTTACTATGGGAGGTCATCCTCACTAATTTTCAGGTTCTCGAAAAATTAGTGAAAGCGGAAAAATTGCAAATCGTTAGTCATCTGGCTGCTAGCATATCTCATGAAGTCAGAAATCCCCTTACAGTTACCAGGGGATATATACAAATGTTAAGCGAAGACGTTTCTTCCCATACAAAGGTCAGATATGCAAATATCGCACTGAAGGAATTGGATCGGGCCACGGATGTCATTAATGACTATTTGACATTTGCTTCCATAAGCCCTGAAAACACGGAGCGATTAAGGGTATCGGAGGAAATTCAGCATGTCGTGAACAGCATAAAACCCCTGGCTAACAATAATGGAACAGAATTGAAGTTATCACTAATCGAAGATGGAGCTTATTCTATCATGGGGGAAAGGAAGAAATTCCAGCAGTGCTTGTTCAATATCCTAAAGAATGGCATAGAATCGATGGACCATGCTGGCGAAATATACATAGATTTAATTCGTGCTGCCTCCACCATCCAAATTAAAATCCAAGATCAGGGAATTGGAATGACACAGGAACAGATATACCGTTTAGGTGAGCCTTACTTCACGACAAAAAATAAAGGGACGGGATTGGGCATGATGGTTTCATATAGCGTTATCAAAAGCATGGATGGTACGGTACATGTGTCAAGTGTACAAGGGAAAGGGACATGTTTCTCCATTAACCTGCCCATACATCAATACGAGCCTAATTGAGTTTAGTGTAAATTGACAGTTTTGAAACTCATAGATTACAATTCAAGTAAACTACCAATATTATGAAATGATTCAATGACGCATTT
Organism: Peribacillus sp. P4_D6; assembly: GCF_056401795.1. Taxonomy (NCBI): domain Bacteria; kingdom Bacillati; phylum Bacillota; class Bacilli; order Caryophanales; family Bacillaceae; genus Peribacillus; species Peribacillus sp. P4_D6. The sequence goes on along the minus strand of NZ_JBFUIQ010000208.1, from coordinate 259 downwards.
GATACCTAAGGGAGATGATTGCATGAAATCGCTTACAGATGGACAAATCATTTGGGAACCGACAAAGGAACAAATCGAGCAAACGGTATTGACTCAATATGTGAAATGGTTAAAAGAAAAGAAAGGTTTAACATTTCATGACTATCATGAATTATGGAAATGGTCGGTAGATGAACTGGAGCAATTTTGGGCTTCAATTTGGGATTATTGTGATGTAAAAGCCGGCAGGACATATGACAGGGTTTTAGCGGAGCAATCC
>NZ_JBFUIQ010000207.1:0-4423 GCF_056401795.1 Peribacillus sp. P4_D6 | reverse complement strand
GGAGTACTCTCTCTCGAAAATCTTATCTCCAGCCGGCATGTAAGTGGTCAAATGCGAACCGCCTGTAAATGCAGGCAACGGCTTTCCATCAACTGGAATCAACTCGAACTGTTTCACGAATGGAGTTTCTTGAATGATCTTGTTTACTTTCATTTGAATATTTCCTACTACCCGCATGATGATCAGCTCCCTACTTCTTCTTTTCCGATCGGGATGTATGGGTAACCAATATAACCTTCCCGTACGATTGAATAAAAAGGACCTATTTCAAGACTGGCTTTGCAATGGTCACATTCTGCAATTTCTGCTTCTTCTTCGACTTCCGACACTTCGAAACATTTCATGCAATATACGTATCGTCGTTTAGGCCCGATAATCACCGTCTGGATCTCAGCTTCTGATAGACCAGCCTCCACTCCGAGCGAGAAGATCATCACGGCATTGTTCCATGCAGCCGCAATATAAAATTGGGTGCCCATCTTTTGTGACAGGATGACTCTCTTAATCTCCTCTTTATCTTCCATTCCGTTAATGGATAGACATTCAACAGGCACTGTACCTGCAATTTCAGAAGTGAAACTTTTCGCCTGATCATATCCGGCTTGATCGGAAATGACGACAAACTTTCTTCGTTCATTCCGAGGGGTAAATTTGTTTACGATCGTAATGGATTTATCAAACAATACTGGACTATTGTACAAGGCCCTATCCTCCTACTTATTGTTTATCTTCGCTTTTTTCTTTTCATCGATACTCCTCAAATATTCGACCGATTGTGGTAGGAATGGGGCAATTCCTTTGTATTCAGCCATTGGCCCGGGAATATCCTGCAGTACGCTATATGTTAGATCAAACCACTCCTGGCGCAATGTCAAATCCTCTAGCGGCAGGAATTGAGTATTCAATACGAATAGAATGGCGTTGCATCGTGGCATGCGATAAAATTTTTGTTCTTCAACACGTAAACGAACAAGTTTACCTGCATTTTCCGGTGTTATTTCAGAACGTTGCGGTCCCCARACATCCATCGTTTCATAGTTAACATCCCAACGGTCCGCCATCAGGTTCCAATTGATGCGTGTCCATGGCTTTCCTGGCTCGATGGATAATAAAAACTTACGAACGCGATCTGCGAGTTCATCACCTTTCCGTGATACGAATGGAACAGGTGCATGTATCTCATCAAAGGACATCCCTTTATTCCAGTTAGCCGAGAAGAGTGCAGCGTATGAAACTTGACCCACTTCCAAATAGAAATTACTATCGCGATGAACCATTAAAACAAAATCATTATGGAAATGGCGGCCTATATAGTCAAGCGGCTCATTTGGGAGCGTGCTGGCATCGCCATACACGAATGAATCGGTTTCCCCGAAAATGTGGTTCTTGAAAGTCCATTTGTCCCCATCTTTAATGACCTCGAAATGCTCCGGATAGCGATCAGCTGCCATGTCAATCAGCATTTCCAATACTTCCCATTGCATTTCCATTGTGTGTGAAAAAGATTGAAACCTTATATGCGGCTGTTCTTCAAGGAGACGACGCTTCGTTTCCACTTGGAGTTTGTATTCTGGTGTAACTTCAATACAGTTAACGTTTGAGAGTTTTTTCAAGTCGTTTGAATAACGATAGTTACCTGAAGTGAATGGAAATGGGAATGTATCTAAATCTGTTGTTTTGAAATCTAAACTTTGTGTAAACATTGAACAATCTCCTCTCGTTCCCTAGATTCTTTAAAGTGAGTTTTTTTCTACTTAGCTTCCTTTAATTCCATGGATGGACGCACAATGTCAACTTCATAACGGAAAATGTATTTAGATGAAACATAGTAGGTGACTAAAGCGACAAAGTATGTTGGAATTCCGGCAGCTGTATAAAGGAAAAAGTCACTTGCTTCAAAAGTCAATGGATTATAGAGTGCCCAGTAAACGATCGTTCCAATGACCACCGTGAGAACGGCAGACGGGTTAATGCCTTTCCAATAAGTATAAGAGCCTTGTGTGTCATACAAATCCCTTATTGAAATGCGTTGGCGCTTTACAAAAAAGTAATCTGCCACGACAATGCCGCCAAGTACAGCCATAATGAAGGAAATGACAGCAATGAATGAGCCAAATGCATCGTAGAACGTTGAGCTTAGAAGTAAGAATATAGTCGGTACGGTCGTTCCCATCGCAATCATCCATGATTTTTTCGGGAATACAGTTTTAAAGCTGACAGCTTGTGAGTACATAAGGAAAATGGCTGCACCGACATTCCCTACCGAAAGTAAAATCAAGCCAATGAAGCCGCCCCAACTTCCTGCGATGGAAAACATCCAGTCAGAAGGATTAAGTGAACCAGCGACTAATGCAGCAAGGGCCCCAACTAAAGCAGCGATACAGACGATGATTCCATAGCTGTAGAATCCCGCTTTAAATGCGCCTCCTTCTGTTTTGGACAAACGGCTGTATTGGCCAAGATACGGAAGCCATGAAAAGCCGAGACCGATATTTAATTCCAGGGCTGTCGCGAATTAACGAGAAGTCGTTTCAAAGGGTTCAGAAGGAAGTATATGGGCAACTTTCGTGAATCCCTGTCCAAACAAAACAATTGCGAGAAGGCCAAACATGAGAACCATAAAAACCGGCACGGCCACTGCGGTATATTTTTGAATCGCTACCGGTCCCCTCACGGTTACAAGAAATGCACAGATAAAGAGTAATATCGAGAAAAACGGCGCCCCCATTGCTTGACTTGAAAAAATCGCGGGCATCCCCAGCCAATTAGCAGCCTCTGCCAACGCCTGGCCGGACATAAAGAGCGCAATGGAAATGTAGCCGAGGGTTAAAATAAGAAAAACAAAGAAAAAGATATTGGATCCTAAATAACCAAGTGAACTTCGAAACCCTACAAAAGTGTCTATGCCATAACGCGCAAAATAAAGGGTAATGGGAACAATCAACAGCATAGGGAAGGCGTTACCGAATAAAATCGCTGCAAGTGACTGCTTCGCGTCAAGCATTGTACCTGTATATCCGCCAGTCAACAGCCCAAAAGATGAGAGGCCAATAACAACTTGAACTAAAATTAAATCCCGTAGGTTAAAAATCCGGTCGTTTTTACTTGCCGGTAAGAACCCAAAGGCCACATCCTTTGAAATGGAGGAATTTTCTTTGCTCACACGCTTCTCTCCCAACTATTAAAATAATGATTGTATGGCTTGGAATGAGGCTGTCATTGTTCTTCGTGACCTAAACAACATTTTAGACAAATGAATAGATTAGGTAGGCGATGATTAAAATCATGAAAAAAATAGAACCTGTCGCATCACTCCATTTCATTTTTTCGATTTTCACGGCATCTTCCTGCTCATACGCATTGATCCGCTCATTCAAATCTGAATATAGATTTTTAATAAAGGGATCTTCAGAATTGATATTCTGTTGGAACTGATTCTCTTTATTCAAAATCGCTTCTCCCTCCTTTGCAATCATGCTTTCTAGTCCCTTCTCTTTACTTATTGCAATAACCATGCCAATCAGAAAGCACTATGCTAACAGGGTTTTCAATAGGAAGAATATTCATTTTTGAAACTATTGAACAATTGTGAAATTTCTGTAATATGAAACTAGGAAGTTAAATGAAAGGCAGGTAGACATAAATGGATCACTTCACCTCTGCACTCTTGTCTATTTACGACCAGCTTATTGTGACAGATAAAAATGGCACCATCATGAAATCGACCGGAACAGGGAAAACCTTATTCCATACAATCAAATCCGCTAATGTCGGTGGTTCCATCAAGGATGTTGAACAAGATTTATTTTCCACAAGCTTGGCAGAAGAGATTATGGGCAAAAATGAGAAAAGATCTATCATGCAGTCCTCATGGCAGGGTCATGAGCTGCTGATGACGGCATACCCAATTGAATCCGGGGCATGGGTCTGGGCTTACAAAGAAATTAAAGACTCATATCCAGTTACATCAAGGGGGCAATCGGGACCATTAATGGAAGCGAAAAAGCCAACTTTTCCATTTGTGATCCGCAGTAAACCGATGCTTGATGTTCTGCATAAAATGCAAATGGTTTGTGATGTCAGCGCAACCGTCCTTTTATTGGGGGAATCCGGTGTAGGAAAGGAAATAGCCGCCAGGGCCATACATAATATGGGTAATAGAAGCGACGGACCATTTATACCTGTCAATTGCGGCGCCATTCCGGAAAACCTGATTGAAAGCGAACTGTTTGGCTATGTAGAAGGGGCTTTTACCAGCGCACGGAAAGAAGGCGCCAAGGGAAAATTCACACTGGCCCATAAAGGTATCTTATTTTTGGATGAAGTGGGCGAGTTACCGCTTAACGTACAGGTAAAACTGCTTCGTGTCCTTCAGGAACGAGTTGTCACACCAATTGGAAGTACGACCTCACACCCTGTTGAC
>NZ_JBFUIQ010000206.1:0-4424 GCF_056401795.1 Peribacillus sp. P4_D6 | reverse complement strand
AGGTACAGGCGATTCGTGATGCATGCAGGAATCTCGACAGCTTCCAGCTTACAGATTGTGAAATTTACACTAGCTGCGAACCATGCCCCATGTGCATCGGTGCTATTTATTGGGCACGTCCAAAAGCCATTTATTACGCATGCACTAAAGAAGACGCTGCAGGTATTGGCTTTGATGATCACTTTATCTATCAAGAACTTGCCCTGCCAATGGAAAACCGCACAATCAAAATGAAACAATTGTCTTTTAATGACCACGATTTACCATTCCGAACATGGGAAACCAATACGGAAAAAGTGAAATATTAACTGGTTTTTATGGCCAAAGGGGTTATGAATATGAAAAAAAACTTGCTTAAAAGGAGAATTGACGTTGCATCAGGAAGAACACCTGCAGATTGCGTCATTAAGAACGGGCAAATCATAGATGTATTCAATGGTGATATCTATACTGGCGACATTGCGATCTCCGATGGTTATTTTGCTGGAATTGGGCATTATGAGGGTACTTCGGAAATCGATGCTTCAGGAAAATTCGTATGCCCTTCCTTCATTGATGGCCATGTTCATATAGAATCATCGATGGTCAGGCCTTATGAACTTGCAAAAATCCTCCTTTTACATGGTGTGACCTGCATCGTTGCAGATCCTCATGAAATTGCCAATGTTTCTGGCAAAAAGGGCATGGAATATATGATTGAACAATCCGATCAACTTCCTTTTGATTTTTACTTCATGATGCCCTCTTGTGTACCTGCTACGGAGTTTGAACATTCTGGTGCTATCTTAAGAAGTGAAGATTTAATTTCCTTTTATCAAAACCCGAGAGTGCTTGGTTTAGCCGAAGTAATGAATTTCCCTGCCGTTTCACATACAGATGAAGATATGCTGCAAAAAATATACGATGCAAACAGACTGGGCAAAAGCATCGATGGTCATGCAGCTGGATTTTCTGAACAACAGCTCGATGTTTATCTAAGTGCAGGCATTAAAACAGATCATGAATGCACTACAGCGGAAGAGGCAAAAGAAAGACTGCGTAAAGGAATGTATCTTATGATCAGGGAAGGCACCGTCGCCAAAGACTTAATTAACCTGATTCCAGTTATTAATGAGAAGAACTCCCGCCGCTGTTTATTCGTCACCGATGACCGGCACCTAGATGATATAGTTTCTGAAGGAAGTATCGATCACAACGTTCGACTTTCCATAGAAACAGGTGTCCCGCCAATTACCGCCATTCAAATGGCGACCATTAATGCAGCAGAATGCTTTGGATTAAAGGAACATGGTGCAATTGCACCTGGATACAAGGCAGACTTCCTACTACTGGATGATCTTGATTCAGTCATCCTCCATTCGGTCTTCAAAGATGGAAAGCTTATGGTACAAAATAATCGATTGCTTAACTATCCAGCTGATGAGAAACAGGTTTTTACCGACGGGTTGAAGCACTCTGTTCAATTTCATGAAATAACCGGAGATGATTTCGCGATACCTTTTAAAAATGAGTTCGCTAATATTATTGAGATAACTCCAAACAGCTTGATTACAAAGCATTCGATTGAACCGGTCACACTTAATCATGATGGTCTATTTCAGTTCTCCGAACATGTTGATCATCTAAAACTTGCTGTTATTGAACGGCATCATATGACCAAACAAGTGGGTCTGGGAATCGTCAAAGGGCTCGGGTTGAAATCAGGAGCCATTGCCACGACAGTAGCCCATGATTCACATAATTTGATCATTGCCGGAACGAATGACCAGGATATGCTTCTGGCAGCTAAGGAAATCAAAAAAATGCAAGGTGGATTGACTGTAATCCAAAATGGGGAAATACTAGCTTCCCTTCCCCTTCCAATAGCTGGATTGATGAGTGAATGCAATTATATGGATGTGGTCCATTCATTGAAGCACATCGATGAAGCCTTATTGAAACTCGGTGCTAACAGGCATTTCAACCCTTTTCTTACACTTGCCTTCTTGGCGCTACCAGTCATCCCTGAAATCAAACTGACGGATCAGGGTTTATTTTCCGTTTCTGAGTTTAGGCATATACCCATCGAAGTTTCAAAGCCAGTCGATTTAAATTAACCCGCTAGGCGGGTTTTTTTCATATCACCCAAAAAAATTCTAAAAGAAAAGGTTCCGACTCAACATAAAATGGGAAAAGGATATATGCGCATCATCTATGTTAAAATAAAAATAAACACAATTCTTTCTTGGAGGAGATAAATATGGCAAAACATAATCAACAGAACATCATTGGATACATAGGCACTTACACAAAAGGAAACAGCGAAGGTATTTACCGATTTACTTTAGATACAGCAGAAGGAAAGCTCAGTACACCGGTACTTGCAGCAGAATTGACCGATCCGACTTATGTCGCCATCAGCCAGGACAAAAAGAATCTCTACGCCATTTTAAAAGAAGCGGGCAGCGGTGGGGTTTCAGCCTATTCGATTAATGAAGATTCAGGTGAGCTTACCTTCTTAGGCAAACAACTTACACCAAATGGCTCTTCCTGCCATATAAGTGTCGACAGCAAGAAACAGGTTTTGGTCACTTCCAGTTATGGAGAAGGCGTGATTGAATCATATCCGCTTAATGACGATGCGACACCTTTGCCTGTATCATCAACTGTTCAACATGAAGGGCATGGACCGAATGAAGAACGTCAGGAAAAAGCACACACTCACTTCGCTGGTTTCACGCCGGATGAAAGGTTCATTGCTGTTGTCGACCTCGGAATAGATAAAGTAATAACCTATAAAATACATAATGGGGTTTTGGAAGAAGTAAACAGCTTATCTGTTGCTCCCGKCAGCGGACCACGGCATCTGACCTTCCACCCAAACGGTAAATTTGCGTATGTCATGGCAGAACTTGTACCAGAAGTGATTGTTTTGAGCTTCGATAGTCAAACCGGTAGTTTTTCTGAATTGCAAACGGTACGGACCGTCCCTGAAGATTTCAAGGAAAATAACCAAGGAAGCGCCATTCATATTTCTGATGACGGGCGATTCATATATGCCGCAAACCGCGGACATGATAGTATTGCCGTTTACGAAATCAATGAAGAAACAGGCAAACTGGCATTCGTGCAGCTGGTTTCCACCGAAGGACATTGGCCGCGTGATTTTTCATTGGACCCTAGCGGAAAATTTCTGATCGCTTCTAATGAACAATCAGGAAACTTGACACTATATGCCCGGAATGAACATGACGGAAAATTAACATTATTGCAAAAGGATGTTCAAGTTCCCTTCCCTGTTTGCGTAAAATTCTTATAATCCATAATAAAAGAGGATTGAAGCTTTCACTGCAGCTTCAATCCTCTTTTTTATGCCCTACTTTAATTCCAATTCCCTGCCATTTCGGGAAAATCTATATACGGGTTACGATTACCCTGCATTTCATGTATAGCGAGGTTTCTATGTTTTTCATAAGTGCTGACGGGAAAAAGCCGATGCCATTCCAAAAGCAGTGCCAGGTCGATATTGCCGCTATCGATGATTCCCTCATATCTGAGTAAAAAATACAAAGTTGCCCTCGCCACGATCCCTTTTCCGTATTCGGGCTCGAATTTACTTTCGTCTGATTTCCCGCAACCCGCTTTTATACCGGCAGCAGACCTTTCAGGGATATAATCCTCAAAATCATGGTATGGATAGTTACTCCGGCTGCTATTACACGTTGGTTCACAGGCGAACAGATGATGCAAATCCCCCCTCATCGGTTCTTTTTTATCGAACCATGATTGAGGTACTACATGTTCACAATTAACGAGAATATTCTCCGAATTTGTTGATTCAATACCTCTTGACAATACTTCCAGTATACGGATATCTTCCTCAATCACTTGTGCAGGATCCATCCCTTTACCGGAATACAGACTTTTCAGCTGGCCATTTTCCTGTAAGTCCACCCATGGGTAAACATGACGATGCGGTGAGTAGTTCAGCTGGTTTTTATGGGTTGCCACAAGTAGGTCCTTCAATCCTTCCCGGTCCAAGGAACCATCTTTGTAGTATGCCAGCTTAAGTTCCTGATCTTTGGTTTCATCATAGTATTCGCGGTTTTCATTAAGGTTGACTAGTGCAGCCATTGCCATTTCCCGTTCTTTTTCAAGTACTTCAAAACTATACTTCATCCACTCATCCCCCCGCTTCTATTAAAAAACCTAACTTTTACCATAATTAAAGTTTAATAGAAATAGACCGAAAAAAAAAGGTGCTTTAGAAGGGTCTAACGAAGAATTTCAATAAAATGGGTAAGGATTTTCGCTGTCATTCCCCAGATTACCCGACCATTATATAAGTAAAAGTACTCTTCCATCTGTTTTGGCTGCCATTTATAATTCTCCCCGCCAACGACTAAATCATGGGGGAAGTTTGCATGCGGTTCCACTTTATATTC
>NZ_JBFUIQ010000205.1:0-4457 GCF_056401795.1 Peribacillus sp. P4_D6 | reverse complement strand
GGGATTGTATAGATTGCTTTTTGTAGGTTCAATGATCATACCATCCACGCCAAATGACAACATCATTTCCAAGGCTTTTTTTTCTTGTTCGACATCATTATTTGTACTGGCTAATAGTAACGAATAATTATCTTCATTCAATCTTCTTTCAATTCCGCGGATAATAGAAGGGAAAATGTAATCAGAAATGTAGGTCGTGATTACACCAATCGTTTTATTTTTGGAATTGCCACCAGATTTTGATTGATATTGGTTACTAACATATGTGCCAGATCCTTTTTCACTTCTCAAGAATCCCTCGTTTGATAATTCTAAAATGGACTTTCGTACAGTATGTCGGCTAACGTTGTACATTTCTTGCATGACGGATTCAGTAGGAATTTGTTCCCCTACACTATATTCACCTGTAAGGATTTTATTTTTTAAATCATCAATGATTACCTGATACTTTGGTTTCATTAAACCTCACTTCTTCCATAGTTGTTTGCATTCTAATTTATGCGCTTAAAATATTTGTGCGGACATATTTTACCATAATTTTTGAATAAATTAAAACAAATCATCTTATTTTTTGTATAAAGTTATAAATTCACCCTATTTACCTTTAGGTTTCATGTCGTATAACTTCCCTTAATACAAATTCATGACTTTAAGGTGAGGATGGAGTATTTCGCCTGAAAGTTGTAAGTATAAATAATATAAAAAGTTGACAAATGTACGTACAAAAAATATAATATGGTTGTTAATAAATTTAAGCGCCTCCTTTTATTGAAAGCGCTGACAGAAGGGGGATTAACGTGCAAACGAATATATTAAAAATTAAACAAGCGATTACCGGAGGAGAAACTTCACTTGGAATCGAATTTGGATCCACCCGTATTAAAGCGGTGTTGATTGATAATCATCATGAGACTATCGCATCTGGAGGTTATGAGTGGGAAAATTTCTTGGAAGATGGAATTTGGACGTACAACTTAGTGGATATTATCACTGGTCTGCAAACAGCTTATAGTGAAATGAAGCAAGAAGTTGAACGGAATTATGGAATTACCATTCGAAAAATAGGTTCTATTGGATTTTCCGCAATGATGCACGGGTACATGGCTTTTGACAGTACAGGGGAGCTACTTGTTCCGTTTCGAACTTGGCGTAACTCAACAACAGGTGTTGCCGCAAAAGAACTAACTGATCAATTTCAATTTAATATCCCTGAACGATGGAGTATTGCTCACCTTTATCAAGCGATATTAAATGAAGAGAAACATTTGCCTCGCATTGATTGTATTACGACTTTGGCTGGATACATTCACTGGTTATTGACTGGAAATAAAGCAATTGGCATTGGAGATGCTTCAGGCATGTTCCCCATTGATGAATCAACGCAAGATTACAATGAATCAATGGTCAAGCAGTTTGACGAATTAATTGCGACGAAAGGTTATCCTTGGAAGCTAAAAGAGATTCTTCCTAAAGTCTACATTTCAGGCGAGCAAGCGGGTGAATTAACCGAAATTGGAGCGAAAATCCTCGATAGATCAAGAAATTTACAACCAGGCACTCCAATTTGTCCACCGGAAGGCGATGCTGGGACTGGAATGGTTGCTACGAATAGTGTGAGGAAACGTACCGGAAACATCTCAGTAGGAACTTCCGTTTTTGCGATGATTGTACTAGAGAAAGAACTTTCAAAAGTATATCCAGAAATTGATCTGGTAACTACACCAAATGGAAGTCCCGTTGGAATGGTTCACGCGAATAACTGTTCAAGTGATCTCAATGCTTGGCTGGGATTGTTCCGTGAATTTTCTGAGGCAATGGGACAAAAGGTTGATATAAATAAATTATTTGAAGTAATGTTGAATAAAGCTTTGGAAGCGGATCCAGATGGTGGCGGTTTGCTTAGCYACGGTTATTTCTCAGGTGAAAATATCACAGGATTGGAAAAAGGGCGACCATTATTTGTCCGCTCGCCTGAGAGTCAATTCAATTTAGCAAACTTCATGCGCACTCACCTTTTTACTGCTTTCGGTGCATTGAAAATCGGAATGGGTATTTTGACAAAAGAAGAAAATGTTGCAATTGATCGTATTTTGGCTCACGGTGGTTTATTTAAAACCCCTCTTGTTGGACAAAAAATCGTTGCGGCTGCAATGAATGCTCCAGTATCAGTTATGTCAACAGCAGGAGAAGGCGGCGCGTGGGGAATGGCGATTCTTGCATCTTACATGATGAATAAAGAACAAAAAGAAAGTTTAGAAGACTTCCTCGACAAAAAAGTATTCGAAGAGGTTGATGGGCAAGAAATTTATCCTGATCAAGTAGATGTTAAAGGATTTGAAGCATTTATTGAAAGATACAGGAAGGGTTTAGTGATTGAGCAGGCCGCTGTAGACAATTTGATGTTATGAGTGGAAAACTGGAGGGATTGACGTGTTAGAACAACTGAAAGAAGAGGTATATCAAGCAAATTTGGACTTGCCTAAATATGGACTCGTAAAATATACATGGGGAAATGCGAGTGCCATCGATCGTGAAAGCGGTTTATTTGTTATCAAGCCTAGTGGCGTTGATTACGAAACGATGAAAGCCAGCGATATGGTTGTTGTTGATTTAGATGGCAATGTTGTTGAAGGAGAGTTGAGGCCTTCATCAGATACAGCGACTCATGCTGTACTTTATAAATATTACCAAGAAATCGGCGGCATTGTGCATACTCATTCAACTTGGGCGACAATCTGGGCTCAAGCAGGCCTTGATGTTCCAGCGATGGGCACCACTCATGCAGACACATTTTATGGATCCATCCCATGTGCCCGCTACCTAACACAAGAGGAGATTGATCGTGGGTACGAAGTGGAGACTGGGAAGTTAATCATCGAAACATTTGAAGAGCGCGGGATAGACATTTTAGCCGTTCCTGGTATCTTACTTCATGGTCATGGTCCCTTTACTTGGGGAAAAGATGCAAAATCCGCCGTAATGAATAGTGTGGTGTTGGATGAAGTTTCGAAAATGAATTTATTTACACGGGAATTAAATCATTTTGCAAAAGAATTACCACAAAATATTTTGGATAAACACTATTTACGAAAACATGGAAAATATGCTTATTACGGTCAAAAGTAAGATCAACTCTATCAAATTATCAACCTATTAAATAAAGAAAAGAGGCTTATTATGTTAACAACAGGAAAAAAGGAATTTTGGTTTGTCGTAGGATCACAACATCTATATGGGGAAGAAGCGTTAGCAGTGGTCAAGGCGAATGCACAAACGATAGCCGATGCATTAAATGAAAGCGGTATATTACCCTATCCACTTGTATTGCAAGATTTAGCTGTTAGTGCAGATAAAATCACAAGCATCATGAAAGAAGTCAACTATCGTGACGAAGTTGCCGGTGTCATCACTTGGATGCATACTTTCTCACCTGCAAAAATGTGGATTCGTGGAACAAAATTATTACAAAAACCATTGCTTCATTTAGCAACACAATTCAATGAAAGTATTCCTTGGGCAACAATTGATATGGACTTTATGAACCTGAACCAATCCGCTCATGGTGACCGTGAATATGGTTTTATCAATGCCCGATTGAAAAAACAAAATAAAGTTGTTGTAGGTTATTGGGAGCGTCCTGAAGTGCGGCAGCAAATTGCACAATGGATGGACGTAGCGGTTGCTTATAACGAAAGCTACAACATTAAGGTCGCTCGCTTTGGTGACAACATGCGTAACGTTGGAGTAACCGAAGGGGATAAGGTTGAAGCGCAAATCCAATTTGGGTGGACAGTTGACTATTTTGGAATCGGAGACCTTGTTCAATATGTAAATGCGGTTACTGAGGAAGAAATTGATGCTTTATTTGCAGTATACGAAGGCCATTATGAATTTGATTATGGTACCTACAGTAGGGAAAATTGGGAGAAAAGCGTAAAGGTACAGGCAAGCTATGAAATTGCGATTAAACGGTTCCTTGCTGATGGTGGTTACACGGCCTTCACAACGAATTTCGAAGATTTATATGGGATGAAACAACTTCCTGGTCTTGCCGTCCAACGTTTGATGGCACAAGGATATGGCTTTGCGGGTGAAGGGGATTGGAAGACGGCAGCACTTGATCGCTTACTGAAAGTGATGAGCCATAACCAATCAACTGGATTTATGGAAGATTACACATATGAATTAGCTGCTGGACAAGAATCAATCCTTCAATCACATATGCTCGAAGTCGACCCATCTTTAGCAAGTAACAAACCAAAAATTGTCGTATCTCCATTAGGTATAGGTGATCGTGAAGATCCAGCACGTTTAGTATTCGACGGCAAAGCAGGAGACGGTGTCGTTGTTTCCATGGCTGACTTTGGTACAAACTATAAACTTTTGATTAATGAAGTTTCTGCATTCGAGCCAACAGTTCCAGCACCACACCTGCCAGTGGCCCGTGTACTTTGGGA
>NZ_JBFUIQ010000204.1:0-4466 GCF_056401795.1 Peribacillus sp. P4_D6 | reverse complement strand
ACGTGATGGCCTGTCCCCTTCATTCAGTTCCTTGCCAAAGTGCTTCAAAATATAATCTATCGTATCGCTGGCAATGGATACGGCATCCACGACAGTAGGTATACCAATTGCTATAACAGGAACTCCCAGTGTATCCTGGCTCAATTCTTTTCGTTTATTTCCCACACCAGACCCTGGATGGATGCCTGTATCCGTAATTTGAATCGTAGAGTTCACCCGTTCGATCGAACGGGCAGCCAATGCGTCAACGACGATAAGGAAATCAGGATTACTTTTTTCGATGACGCCTTTTATGATGTCACTCGTCTCGATTCCGGTAATCCCCATCACCCCTGGGGAAATGGCACTGACCGGCCGATAGCCTTCCTTGACGGACTCTGGCTGCAATTCGAACAAATGTCTTGTGACCACAAGGTTCTCAACGACTGCAGGTCCCAGAGCATCGGGGGTAACATTCCAATTACCAAGGCCGACAACTAGACAACTGCTTTCTTTTGTGATTTTATTACGTTTCAAAAAGTAAGCCAGTTCGTTGGCGAACACCTTTTCCACCCGTTGCTGCGTTTCCGTATCCTGCTGGCGGATTCCCTGGACCTCGATGGTCAAATAACTGCCCTGTTTTTTTCCGATTTCTTTTTCCCCCTCAGCCGTGACCTCGACTAAGGATACCTTCAGATCATCCACATCTTTTTCCTTAATAATGACCCCTTCGATGCGGGAAACATCCACTTCCTCTACTACACCTTTATGTTCAAGGGCAATCTCCTTTGCTTCAATCGCCAAATCTGTTCGAATTCCGTATTCACTAAGGTCCAAATTATTTTCCATAACGGCCTCCTGATGTTTGAATTGTATCTAATCTAGTATTTTCAATAGTCTCTCTTAAACATTCTGTCGTTTTTGCTTTTTTATTATTCATTTTTTTGGTACAATGAATGATGACGAGATGAATTTTTTCCCGAAATTATAATTCCTTTTCGATTCTCAATCTGAAGTATTGCATATTTATGAGCAGTCTGATAGAATATCACTTGTGCTATTTGATATGGATTTGAAAAGTCGAGTTCATATAATCTCGATTTCTTTGTAGGAGGTGAACGGAATGCCAAACATTAAATCTGCTATTAAACGTGTAAAAATCAACGACAAAAAACGCGTTCATAACATTACTGTTAGATCAACTATGCGTACTACAGTGAAAAACGCTGAAGTTGCATTAGCTGGTGAAAACGTTGAAGCTGCTAAAGAAGCTCTTTTAACAGCTGCTGTGAAATTAGACAAAGCTGCATCTAAAGGATTAATCCATAAAAATGCGGCAGCCCGTAAAAAATCTCGTTTAGCGAAAAGACTTAACGCTCTTAACGCATAATGACAAAAAATTAAACGATCCAATCGGATCGTTTTTTTTGTGCCGTTTTTTGCATAAAAAAGGTGACAGGATATCTGCCACCTTTTTTATCATCTAATTTTTAAAAGCAGCAGCTCAAGCGTGATTGCCTTATCTGCTTGGCCGGTCTTCATTTTATAATCCGCTTCCGCTAAGTCGTTCATGATGCTCAACAACTCGCGTTCCTGGAATTTCCCCGTCTTTTCAAGTGCCAGCTTTACCCTGTAAGGGTGCACCTTCAGTTGACCCGCAATTTTTTGCTGGCTATAGCCCTGACGGGAAAGCTCCTTCACTTGATACATGAGCCTGACCTGACCTGCCATGACACTCAAGATCTTGATCGGCTCTTCATTCTGCCTGAGAAGATCGTGCAGTATCGTCATGGCACTCTCCATTTTTCTCTGTAACACATGATCAACAAGTGTGAAGATATTCTGTTCAAGGGATTTTGCGACCAGCTTTTCCACTACCTCGACTGTAATGTGCTTCTCAGCTTCCGTATAAAGCACCATTTTATCCAGTTCATTCGTCAGCATCATCAGATTCGTTCCAGCAAGTTCAAGTAAAAGCTCTGTAGCCTGCTCATCTATTCGGACTGAAGAAGCTTCGACCCTCTCCTTCACCCACCCCTTTAACTCATGATCACCAAGCTTCTTCGCTTCAACGAGAACCGCCTTACGCTTCAGTTCCTTGGTGATTTTTTTCCGTTCATCCAGTTTCTCATAAGGTGCGGTCAATACGACAATAGAATATGGAACCGGGTCAGCCAAATACGCTTCCAGTCTTTTCACATTATGCTCAACTCTTGACTTCGTTTTTTCAGCTGTCAAAAAAAATGGGTTTTGCATGAAGACAAGGCGCCTTTCCCCGATAAACGGGAGGGTTTCGACATCTTCAAGCGCAGTTTCAACAGGCGTCTCTTCTAAATCAAATTGAGAAAAGTTAAAATCCATCTCATCTTCATGAAGGACATTCTCGATCAATAGCTGCTTCGTTTCATTAATTAGATAGGCTTCCGTCCCATATAACAAGTATACTGGCGCGAATTGCCCTTTTTTTATACTTTTCCAAACGTCTAATACCAATAGAATCCGCCTCTTTACTATGTATTCTTCTCTAATGGTATAGGTGGATGGACCATTTGACAAGCTATAAAGGGAACTAGCCCTTAAAAGGGCTAATTCCGGATCTATATGAACACTTTCAAGAAAGGCCCGGGTAATCTCCCTTGAAAGCGGGTAGAGTATTCATGTAGAACAAATGAGCTTTTCGTTTTCGCTTGCTTTGTTTGTACTTTTATTTTGACCTCAAAATCCCAAACTATTTGTGACAACTCTTGTCAGTAAAGGAAATGAAGGAATGAAGCCTGTAGATTTTTTTTTGGTAATGTTTTATACTATTAGCAGAAATAGGAGGGGTAAATAATGAACGAATTCGAAAAGAATGTTCAATCAAAGACAGATGACGTCGCTGATTCCGCTATAGGATTCATCGGTTCTTTTGTATTTTTCGCTGCCATGTTCACCATAGCTGTCGTCATTAAAGCTGTCGGATCCTGATTTCATTCATTACATGCACTTATTTTTCCTGATGGGGGCTGCTGCTGCAGTCCCTTTCTTTTTGATTTTCTATATACTATGGGAGAGTCTTCAGAAAGGTTCCACTGCTTTTGTAATATTTGTAAATAATAGAACCATCCTCGTCCGTCCTGAACACTTTTATGCCATTCCCCTCCAAATTCCCAATTACGTCTCCATGAGGGTGCCCGTAACGGTTATCTTTTCCAACTGAAATAAGCGCCGCTTTCGGCTGCAGCTGTTCAAGGAAGGGCGCGGAAGAAGACGTTTTACTGCCATGGTGACCGACCTTCAAGATATCCGCCTGCAACTGCGGATATGTTCTCAAAAGTTCCCTCTCCCCTTCTTCTCCCATATCGCCGGTCAATAACCATGACACTCCGCCAAGCTCAGTGAATAGAACGATGGATGAATCATTCTTATCTTCCTCTTGCTTAAATGGACTTAGCACAGCAAACCGCACTCCTCCCGCCACCCATTGGTCCCCCCTTTTCAGGACGGTCATTTTCACTTTTTTCTCTTTCGCCACGGTTACAAGATCCATACCCCTATATTGCTCTTCACTCCAGCCTCCAATGATGATCTCCGCAACTTTAAAATGATCTATTAATTCTTTTGCACTTCCCATATGATCTGCATCCGGATGGGTTAATATCAATTTGTCCAATTGGTGGATTCCTTTACTTTTCAATAATGGAATAATGATATCATCCGCCGTGTTGAACTTCTTTCGCTTTATCGCCCACGTATCGATTGGAAATGTAATTTGCCCGCCCGTATCAATTAAATAATTACCGCGATTGAAAGGCAGGGAAATGAAAATGGAGTCACCTTGTCCTACGTCGATGATTTGCACTTCACCAAAAGGCGAGAACCTTTGTAAGTTGTATTGCAAAAGTAAAAGGACGATTATCATTCCGCACCAGATTTTACTTTTTTCAAAGGATACTTCCCAAGTCAGGCATAACCCCATAAGGGAAATAACCAGTAGTAACATCATGAGGAAAGGCGGCTTTCCAAACGGTATGGAGGCGAGCGGCAATCCTGATGCTGCATCTGCGGCTTTATTGCAGAGTACGAAGGTGAAATTCAATAATGATATGAGAGGTTGACCAAAGGAAGGCAGTAATAAATGAATGAGGAGGGAAATCAGTGAAAATGGCAGCAGTATGATGGAATAAAGCGGAACATACAATACGTTCAAAAACACGCCAAGTAAAGATACTTCAAAAAAGTGAAAAAGCAAAATCGGAAGGGCTGCCAGTTGGCAGATGGAACTGAGGATGAATAGCTGCATCGATTTCTTCGGGTATTGCAAGAAGATGCTTGAAGACATGATAATGGAGAATGTGACCGCGAATGAAAGCTGAAAACCTATATCATAGAGCATATTAGGCCGAAAAAACAAAAGTGCCAAATAAGTCGATCCAATTGCGGCACCCGCTGAAATCCGCTTCTTGAATAGCATGAGTAGAAAGAAAAGCATAGCCATTGAACAGGAT
>NZ_JBFUIQ010000203.1:0-4554 GCF_056401795.1 Peribacillus sp. P4_D6 | reverse complement strand
TGGAGATTATGTAGTGGTCTGAATTTGCACTCCAAACAACGTATGTAGCGGTTGTACCTGTTTCTAATAGTCTTCTTGAGGCAGGTGCGAGCGGTGTTGTCATTGAGGATCCTCTAGAATTAGTCAAGGAACGTGAAAATGTTTTTGGCGAAATCTACCACTTAAACCCCGATGATTATCCGGATGAAGGTGTAGTCATTAAGGCTTATCTGCCCGTAAACAGCTTCCTTGGCGATACCATTGATGCTATTAAGGAATCAATCAATAATCTCCTTCTTTTTGATATTGACCTTGGGAAAAATGTTGTTTCAATTAGTGAAGTGAATGAAGAAGAGTGGGCGACGGCTTGGAAAAAATATTATAACCCCGTCAAGATATCCGAACGTTTTACCATCGTGCCAACGTGGGAAGACTATACTCCGGTAAGCAGTGACGAATTGATCATTGAACTTGATCCAGGCATGGCCTTCGGAACGGGAACACACCCGACGACGGTCATGTGCATCCAAGCGCTGGAACGAACAGTAACGCCTGGGGATTTAGTCGTTGATGTAGGAACTGGTTCTGGTGTTCTAAGCATTGCAGCTGCATTATTGGATGCAAAACGAATCCAGTCACTTGATTTGGATGAAGTGGCAGTACAGTCAGCCAAGCAAAACGTTGAAATAAATAACGTGCAGGATAAAGTGTCCGTGTCACAAGGCAACTTACTGGATGGTGTAAATGAACAAGCGGATATCGTCGTGGCTAATATTCTTGCCGAAGTGATCATGCGTTTTACGGATGATGTAGCGAAAGTCGTTAAACCTGGCGGATATTTCATCGCTTCCGGAATCATTCAAACTAAGAAACAAGATGTGAAGGAAGCGATTATAGCATCTGGTTTCACCGTTGAGGAAACGATCTTGATGGAAGATTGGGTGGCAATAATCGCAAAAAGAAATGCTTAATTGGAAAAGTTACTCTGATTATCGGTTTTTTTGATAGTCAGAGTACCTTTTTTTAGCTTGAATCTTTGCACGKCTTGCATTCTGGATTCCCGACTGTTAGCCTGTGAGTTATTTAGACTAGACGAAGTAGGTGGCAGTGTGCAACGGTATTTTCTTAACGAAGCAGATATCAATGGAAACATGGTGACGATATCAGGTGATGATTTTCACCATATCGCCAGAGTGATGAGAATGGGACCAGGTGAGCGGATCATCACGGTGAAAGGTAATGGCATGACAGCTATCGCGGAAATTTCGGAAATTACTGATGATGCTGTAATAGGTACGGTAACTGAATGGAAGAATGAAGAAAAGGAACTTCCTGTAAGGGTAGTGATTGCGAGCGGTCTGCCTAAAGGGGATAAATTGGAATATATCGTTCAAAAGGGCACTGAACTGGGTGCCGTTGAATTTATCCCTTTTATTGCTGCTCGTTCGGTGGTAAAATGGGACCACAAAAAGGTAGGCAAGAAATTGGAGAGGCTCCAGAAGATTTCAAAAGAGGCGGCTGAGCAATCTCACCGCACGGTTATCCCTGTCATCAAGGAACCGATGACGGCAGATCAGCTAGCTGGGTATGCTTCCGGTTTCGATCATAAATTAATCGCTTTTGAAGAAGAGGCAAAACGGGGGGAAACTTCTGTACTCGCTTCTGTCTTGAAAGATATTACTGCTGGGCAATCCATCCTATTCGTTTTTGGGCCTGAAGGTGGTTTAGCAGATAAGGAAATTGAAAAACTGACTGATGCCGGTTTTATGGCTTGCGGTCTTGGACCAAGAATATTAAGAACTGAAACAGCACCTTTATATGCACTTTCCGCTGTTTCTTATCATGTAGAACTTTTGAGGTGATGAAAAATGGCAACGGTCGCTTTCCATACATTAGGCTGTAAAGTGAATCATTATGAAACAGAGGCTATATGGCAATTATTCAAAACTGGGGGATATGATCGTGTTGAGTTTGAAAATACATCAGATGTATATGTCATCAACACATGCACGGTGACAAACACTGGCGATAAGAAAAGCCGTCAGGTCATCCGTCGTGCCATTCGTAAGAATCCGAATGCCGTCATAGCGGTAACGGGATGTTACGCACAGACATCGCCAGCAGAAATCATGGCCATACCAGGTGTGGATATTGTTGTAGGAACACAAGACAGGGTTAAACTGCTTGATTACATTGAGCAATTCAAGGTTGAGCGTGAACCAATCAATGCCGTAGGTAATATCATGAAAAACCGTGTCTACGAAGAGTTGGATGTACCTGCTTTTACAGACCGTACACGCGCTTCACTGAAGATTCAGGAAGGCTGCAATAATTTCTGCACTTTCTGCATCATTCCTTGGGCACGTGGCTTGATGCGCTCCCGCGATCCAAAAGAAGTCGTTCACCAGGCTGAACAGCTTGTTGAGGCAGGCTATAAGGAGCTAGTCCTTACCGGAATCCATACGGGCGGCTACGGAGACGATTTGAAAGACTATAATTTGGCGATGCTGCTGCGTGACTTGGAGAAAGTCGATGGGCTGAAGCGTATCCGTATTTCATCCATTGAAGCCAGCCAAATTACAGATGAGATCATTGAAGTGCTGACGAATTCGAAAAAAGTGGTACGTCATTTGCATATACCAATCCAATCGGGTTCCGATACCGTTCTAAAACGGATGAGACGTAAATATACGATGGATTTCTTCGGTGATCGAATCGAAAAGCTGAAAATTGCACTTCCGGGCCTTGCTGTTACCTCTGATGTCATCGTAGGTTTCCCAGGTGAAACTGAAGAAGAATTCATGGAGACATATAACTTTATAGAAAAATATAAATTCTCCGAACTTCATGTTTTCCCTTATTCAAAACGGACAGGGACTCCGGCTGCCCGTATGGGAGATCAAGTGGATGAAGATATCAAAAATGAACGAGTCCACCGCCTTATTACGTTGTCGGATCAGTTGGCAAAAGAGTATGCCTCCCGATTCGAGGGGGAAGTTCTGGAAGTCATTCCTGAAACGAAGTTGGAAAATGGCCTTTATGAGGGCTACTCAGATAATTACATGAAAGTCGTCTTCCCGGCATCGGAAGAAATGGTCGGTGAAATCGTCAAAGTTAAAATCACAAAATCTGGCTATCCATTTAGTGAAGGTCAGTTCGTGACGGTCGTGAAGGATTTTCCGTTGCAACAAGCATCCAATATCTAAGACAGCGGTTAACCGCTGTCTTTTTTTATTATCCTTTTTTAGATGTGTTTTCTTGGCGCTTTCGGGTAAAGACTATATATATCGTCAAATTGGATAAACTATGGTATCATGAGAGGTACGTACAACTAGGTATAGATTGTTTTTGAGGAGGATTTATTAATGTCACAAAATGTAGCAGGTTTAATTGACCACACGTTATTAAAAGCAGATGCAACCAAAGAGCAAATAAAGGTATTATGCGAAGAAGCGAGAGAGTATAACTTTGCTTCCGTATGCGTAAACCCGACTTGGGTGAAATATGCAAGTGAACTTTTGGAAGGTTCAGAAGTGAAAGTGTGTACGGTAATCGGCTTCCCTCTAGGTGCAACCACACCGGAAACCAAAGCTTTTGAAACGAAAGATGCCATCGCCAATGGTGCTCACGAAGTCGATATGGTGATCAACATCGGCGCATTGAAGGACAAGGATGATGAGTTGGTAGAGCGGGATATTCGTGCTGTGGTAGCGGCATCCACTGGTAAGGCTCTTTCAAAAGTGATCATTGAAACTTCTTTATTGACCGATGAAGAAAAAGTCCGTGCATGTGAATTGGCCGTAAAAGCCGGAACGGATTATGTGAAAACATCAACTGGTTTTTCGACCGGCGGAGCGACAGTTGAAGATATCGCGCTTATGAGAAAAACGGTTGGCCCGGATATCGGTGTCAAAGCTTCAGGCGGGGTCCGCAACACGAGCGATGCCCAGAATGTGATTGAAGCTGGTGCAACAAGAATTGGAGCGAGTGCAGGTGTCTCCATCGTGAAGGGCTTAACGGCTGATTCCGATTATTGATTTTGTAAGGACTGTATAATTCCCTAAAATAAAGCAGGCGGAGAAAAATGAATTATTTTTTCTCCGCCTGTTTTATATTGATTTCAAAAATAATTCAACTGGCAATTTCCCTTGCCCGAATATTGGCCTATTTCTTCAAGAGGACCTGTATCATTTATGGAACCCATACATTCAAAACTATGTTTATTGTGGATTTAATAGATATTAGGAGGCATCAAACAGGGATTAAACATGCTTATTTAAATTGGATTTTCATTTTGAATGGTAAAATGCATGGTGAAGTTTTACACTTCAATAACCGTTTTATTTATAATGGCAGTAATAACTGCTGTTAACATCATTCTCTAATGAAAGTTTGCTGATTTTGATAGTAGCTGCTGTATTATTGAGTGGTTTGAGCTTATTGAACCATAAAACTAATTATAAAAGGTTAGCTGAAATCATTTACCGCCCTTATTATCTATGCGTTTAGGTTATGACTATCTTATTTATGGCAGTCCCGTAGTCAGTTGCCAATGACTTTGGACTGCCCTTATTT
>NZ_JBFUIQ010000202.1:0-4647 GCF_056401795.1 Peribacillus sp. P4_D6 | reverse complement strand
AAAAAAATGTTCCAGTCGATTTCAGAAATCCGCTCCCTTTCCGCCGACTGCCTGCCAAGCCTCCTCGACGCAAGCGTCTGCGGTGTCTCGGCTAGCCAGTAATTCGGCAGGAGTGTCGCAAATTTCTTCAATCCAATAAGGATTACAGTGAAAAAAATTTAGGTAGAACTCTCCAGGCACTCCCTTTCCGCAGGCAGTCCGCCCTCAGCGCAATTGCGCCTTCGGGGTCTCACTGGAAACGCTTTTCCCGCAGGAGTCTCGCACATCCGCTCCAATCAACTTGTTTTGACTATATAACTATTTGGTTTAGTATGCTTTTCAAACCTGATCCATCTTTTAACAAAGCTCTCAAATCCAATCCCAAATGGAATAGAATTTCTTCAGCGATGGTTACAACACAGAATGTACTTAAATTCGTTATTTTACTGTGACACTTCACAGCGAGATAGAAATTTTATTGAAGTTCTCACGTATCCATGATACCTTCAATTTATAGGGATGGTTGGGAGGAATAGGTTTTGAACACTAAGGCATTTTTATTGGCATCTATAACAGTAATTATTTGGGGCTCTACATTCGCTGCTATTCGTGCAAGCTTGCATGGCGGATATTCAGCCGGTCATTTGGTACTTGTTCGTTATCTTATAGCATCAGGAGTTTTTATCCTTTATGCTCTCTGGCCTGGGGTGAAATTTCGACTCCCGAAAAAAGAGGATTTGTTGAGGATTTCGATCCTTGCATTTATTGGCATTAGTATTTACCATGTCGGGGTGACATTCGGGGAACAAACGGTTTCGGCGGGAACGGCTGGAATGCTGATCGGTTCAGCACCTGTCTTCATCGCGATCATTGCTGCGTTCGTTTTAAAAGAACGCCTCGGACTATACGGATGGATTGGTTTAGGAATTGGATTCACAGGGATCACCTTAATAACATTAGGTACCGCAGGACCTTCCCTGACTATTTCTGAAGGAGCTTTTTTAGTACTGATGTCAGCTATTGCTTCTGCGGTGTTTTTTGTTTTCCAAAAGCCACTGTTTAGCCGTTATAATCCGATTGAATTGACAGCTTACTTCACATGGATCGGTACAATACCCTTTTTTATATTTTTTCCTGGGCTATTTCAAGAAATTCAACATGCTACTTTGGAAGGTCATTTATCAGCGATTTTTGTTGGTATTTTCCCTGCGGCCATCGGTTATGTAACTTGGGCAGTCGCTTTATCATTAGGAAAAGCCAGTTCCGTTTCCAGTTTGTTGTACATTGAACCTGTGATTGCCATTTTCGTCGCTTGGGTTTGGCTGCAGGAAGTACCTAGTACCCTTTCAGTCATTGGCGGCAGTATTGCGATATTGGGGGTCCTTGTCGTTAATGGTTTCGGAAAGTATAAATCAGTGGTGAAAAAAGCAGCATGAAAACCAGAAAAAATAGCAGCATCCCAGATCATCATGAATGAACGTATATCCTTCTTGGACGACTCAACACATAGGAGGGCATCCTAATAAAAGGAATTCACCCAGGTTGATGAGGTTAATCAGATACACCTGGGGAATTAGATTTTTCCGACCTGTTCATTACCTGAAATTAAATCTATGTTTAAAGTCCCATTCCAATTTAAATGAATTATTTTCACCTGTTAAAAATTTATAATCAATATAGGACTTTTCTTTCCTAGTCATTCCGTCAACATATGGGGAATAAGTACGGAATAATAATACATTTTTCTTTTCATCAAATTCTACAAGCCTTAGCCAGCCATTTCCCCCTCGATAATTCGTTTGGTAATTGACCAGCATTTGAATGACATCATTTCCTGCTGAGTTTTGTTTTACCCGATGCGCTATCCCATAAAAATGTCCATTAACCGTCATGAACACTTGATTATGGTTCTTTACAAGTTCATCCCATATCAGCCGGCCATTGGACGAATCGGCGGCAATGGTTTTATCATCTTTAACTTTCGGAAAAATAATATCATGTGAGACGAGGATTGTCGGTTTATCTTTATGCCGTTCCAGAACTTTTTTTGACCATTCCAAGTCCTTATGGAGATTTTTCATATCCACGATTAAAACTAAGTATTCATAACTCCCTGCCTTAGCGATTGCATATGAGCTATACCCAGAGGGAGCCGATCCCTTATAGTAGTTTTTATTCATAAAACGCTGTGGCCCATAATGTGTTAAAAAAGGATCTCCGGCAGCATAGTCATGATTCCCAGCCGCCATCATATATGGAATTTCCTTTTTATCCAAAAGGGATATGGCTCTGAGCGAATTCTGCCATTGTTTTTCTGAATCACTATCGACAATGTCACCAACAAATGTATTCATGATAATATTGTTCTTCTTGGTGTTATTAGATATCCAGTTCATTTGACTATTGAAAATCTCAGGATTTTGGCTTGAATATTTTTGGGTATCTGGAATAAAGAGGAAATTATAATTCTTCTTATTCGTTAGAATGGGGAAGGACTTGTTTGATCCTTCAAAGGGTTCATCGTCACGAGCATCCTGTACTAGCCATTCTTTTTCAGTTAATGCCTTATTGGCAATTCGTATTTCCTGGATATTCCCTCCGAAAAGCGCATCCAACTTATTTCCCCATTCTGTTGCACCGATATTCCAGCCTTTACCTTTTACTGCTGCAATACCTATGGCCTTTTCTGATTCTCCATAATCACTAACGCCATTTAAAGTTAGAGTCGTTGTGCTACCATCATTAACGACTGCCAAATGGTACCATTCACCAGCATTTAAAGAACGAGACCAATTGCTTACATTATAGTTTAAATTGGATGGATGGCTTGTCCAGTGCAATTTTTGATCACTGGATATAGATAAAGCAGAAAGGGTTTTTTTCTCGCCTTCCATTTTATTAAGATCTGCCGCCTGTCCTTGTCTTGAAAAAAGCCCCATGTCACCTTTGGGGTTCCTTGGCATCTTAAATACCAATTCAATGGTAAAACCCCTATCGAAATTCTCTGAATTGATAGGTGCATCCCGTATGGTTTTAAAATACCTTCCTGCAGGGGCGTTTTCGTAATTGGCGAATTTCAAGCTATTAACTTTATCTTGAGCGTAATAATCTTCTTCAGACCATTTCAACATTTTTTTTAATTCGGGTGATGCAGGGTCACCTATCGTCACTAACTCTAAATCATTTCCTTGTTTGGTTGTATCTTCAATAATTAAATTACCTTTATCGATTGAACCGCTTTTAACATGTTGTTTTGTGAATTTCCAATTTGCAACGATACTGCTCCGATCATTTTCAGCAACGGAATTTAAAGAATCGGCTGACTTGGCAATACCAGGAACAATCATACATAAGAGTGAGAGACCTATAAATGCTTTTTTCATTCTCATAAACATCACCCCGTTACATTTTGATTAAGCGATATACATTTATCCTTTTTACTACCTGAATTAATTTGTAGCGTACTAAGCCAAGGTAGATTCCGTACAGCTGTAATATGGTATAGTTTGCTTATCTTCTCGATAACTTATTAAGGATGAGTAAAAAAGTCTTATTACTAAAAAAGACATTAGGAGATAAGGCCTAATGCCTACAATTTGAAATCAAGGATAACAACTAATTTGAAGTATTTTGTTCTTTAGGGGGAGGGTAGGAAAACAAGCAATATGTTAGTATTAGGACAGTGATCCATCAAGATAATGAGGTGAAAAAAATGGTGAGAAGGAGATAGGTAGCCTCCTGTAATAGATGTGGTATAAATCTTAGGAGGCTATCTTGAATTATAGGAGATGTATGAATTATGAAACAAAATAAATATGATGATGCAAATTTCTTTTCTGCGTATGAGCAAATGCCACGATCAGTCAAAGGACTTGAAGCTGCCGGAGAATGGCATGTATTAAAAGAGCTAATGCCAAATCTGCGTAATAAAACGGTACTTGATTTGGGCTGCGGTTTCGGCTGGCATTGCCGATTTGCCCGAGAGCAACAGGCAAGTTCCGTCGTTGGTGTGGATATTTCCGACAATATGCTTCAAAGAGCACGTGAAAAAACGGATGACCCTTGTATTTCATATATTAAAATGCCGATTGAAGATATCGATTTTTCCGGCTCTGAATTTGATGTCGTTATCAGTTCATTGGCTTTTCATTACATTAAGTCATATGAGGCAATCTGCAAAAAGGTCCATGATTGTTTAAAGCCTGGAGGCACTTTTGTTTTCTCGGTTGAACATCCAATCTTTACTTCTCGCAACGAACAAGCTTGGTATGACGATGATCACGGCAATCATCTGCATTGGCCAGTTGACAACTATCAGTACGAAGATGTGAGAGAAACAACCTTCTTAACCGAAAACGTAGTAAAGTATCATCGAACGATTTCAACATATATGAATGACTTGATTGGTGCTGGTTTCAGCATAAAGGCAGTAAAGGAACCGATGCCTTCTGATGACATGTTAAAAAGTGTTCCTGAAATGAAAGATGAAAATCGAAGGCCCATGTTTTTAATGATCTCAGCAGTAAAGGAACCGAAAATAATGAAGTAAACGAAAAAAAGGCGTTTCTACGAAAGTAGGGACGCCTCAGACTGTAGACAAACTCGATGTAAATCGAGTTTGTCTATTTTTATGGCTTGTACAATTTGGACGTTGATTTCCACTCTAGG
>NZ_JBFUIQ010000201.1:0-4663 GCF_056401795.1 Peribacillus sp. P4_D6 | reverse complement strand
GGATAGGGGTCTCGATTGTCCGGTTTAAATCGAAAAAAAGTAAAGTTGATATATTGCGAGTTACATGTTTTGTTACTTAACAAGGGAACAGGTTAATATGACTGTTAAAATAAAAAGTCGAATTCCTCCACAGTTAGGAATTCGACTTTTTAGATTGGTTTAAGTATCGCCCCTATAGCGATTTTTCACAATATTAATGCGAGACGTGAAAATTTTTCGAAATCTGGTATCCTCTAAACTCATTCAAATGTCCCTTTTATCAACGGAATACCCTTATCTACCATAACTTGTCCTTTTGCCATTACAGTGACAATTGCAAAAGTTTCCTTTTGCAAAAGCACAATATCAGCATCATTGCCGGTTTGGATACTGCCCTTGGTTGATAGTTTCAGCGCTTGTGCGGGATTCGTGGTGATGACCTTCAGTGCCGTTTCAAGTGGGATTCCTTCTTCTAAAACAGAATCACGCACTTCGTGATATAGCGAAGATACTTTTCCTACTTGAAGGCCTGCATACTCCCCATGGTTGTTGAAAAATGGAAGACTTGCCTGGCCGTCTGAGGAGAAGGTGATTTGTTCTACCGGAATCCCTTCTTCCAGCATTATGCGCAAGGCAATGCTGCATTTTACTTCGCCATCATCCAGAAACTGAGGAATGGTGCTTGTTGTAAAGTCTACGAACCCGCCCCGTTTTGCGTAATTGATTCCCGCCTTGAATAATTTTTCATTTCGGTTGATATGTGTCGGATGGAGCTGCCGAATCGGAATGTTGGTTTTATCAGCGATTGCATGTAACAATGAGAGCTCGCCATCACCGTCTCCTACATGAACTTCTAATATACCTGCTTTTCCTGACAGAATACCCCCGTTACGTGCGGCTGCGACGATTTTGGTCAATTCCTCAAAAGTGGGCTCTGATGATCTATGGTCGGAGATGGCAATTTCCCCGACACCGATGATTTTGTCAATGAAAATAAGGTCATCTTCAATTTTTCCTGTCAATGTTTTTACTGGCACTTGGTAGGAGCCTGTATGAATGAAACAGGAAATACCCTCTTCTTCAAGTGCCCGGGCCTTGGCAAGCAGGCTTTCCATTCTACGCGTAGTTCCGTCCGTACCAAGCAATCCGACAAGCGTTGTAATACCTGAAGTCGTAATGTCCGTAAGCATCAGCTCAGGGGTGCGGGTTTTGAATCCTCCCTCACCGCCGCCGCCAATAATATGAACATGTGAATCTATGAAACCTGGAACAACTAAAAGATTGGTCGCATCAATGATATGAATAGGAGCAAAGTTGTTAGGAATCTCGATTCTGTCATCTATGAATGCAATTTTTTCATCTGTAATCAAAATGTCTTTCCGTCCTAAGTAATTGGGTGAGTATATCTCGCCATTTTTAATTAAAGTAAGCAATGCGTTTTTCCTCCTGTAATGAACTAGTTATTTTTATCAAAATGGGCCATATCCGATGAAGTGAGCCGTTATGACGGCTATTAATCCAATGAGATATTGAATAAGTACCAGCGGCAGAATCCACTTCGCCCATTTTGTCCAAGGTATGCCTGCAATTGCCAAGCCCGCCATTAAGGTGGTAGCGGTTGGGAAAATCATATTTCCGATTCCATCCGCAAAAGAGAAAGTCAACACCGCAGTTTGGCGTGTAATATCCAATAAGTCTGCGAGCGGAATCATAATTGGCATGGTCAACATCGCATGACCGGTTCCGGATGCTAGAATAAAATGAATAAGAGTTTGGAAGCTGTACATGCCGGCAACACTTAAATAGGCCGGAATATGCTGGATAGCTTCAGATACTTGATGCAGCATAGGGTCGACGATATGCCCATCATTCAATACAACAAGAATGGCGCGTGATACGCCAATAATCAAAGCACCGCCTAGCAAGGCGGCAGATCCATTGGTAAAGGAGTTGACAATTTTATCCGCGGACAATTTACCGAATATTCCAATTGCGATTGTCAAAACAATGAATAAGGCTGTAATTTCTGTAATGTACCATTGGAATTTGATGACACCAAATGCCAACACGATATAGTTAATTAAAAAAGAGATTAAGATGAATTTATGTCTTGCAGTTAATTTCGCACTTGATTGGAGCAGTTTTTTTGCTTCTTCCTTTGTATATTTTCCGTAGATTCCTATAGAAGGATTTTTCTTGACCTTCATAGCATAACGATAGATATAAAGAACGGAAACAAGGTAGACGATAATAAATAAGATAAGGCGTAACCCTATTCCTGAGAACATCGGCAATTCAGCAATTCCTTGTGCAAGTCCTACAGTGAAGGGATTCATGATAGCAGTCGTGAACCCTGACAATGCCCCTACTATGACGATGGCAGTACCTGTAATTGTATCGAATCCCAGGGCCAGCGCCAGCGGAATGATAAGAGGAAGGTAAGCTAGTGTTTCTTCTGCCATTCCCATTAAGGAGCCTCCTACAGCAAAAAACAGCATCACGACAGGAATTAATAGCTTTTCACGTGTCGCAAGCTTCCGGGCCATTGTGGCGATGAGCACATCAACCGTCCCTGTAGCTCTTAAAACACCGAAAAACCCTCCAATAATCAATAAGAAAAAGATAATATTGCCGGCTTCAACCATCCCTGTGTGAATAGCTTTTATCATATCGAACAATTCCACCGGTGCAGATTCTATCCATTTGAAAGAATTGGCGTCAACAGTTGTCCGTCCATCTGCTTCAATCCGTGTATATTCCCCGGCAGGCAAAATGTAAGTAAATAGAGTTGCTATTGCGAGAATGCAGAGCAGCAATACAAAAACATTGATTTTTCTCTCTTTTTCTCCCGCTGTTTCAAGCGAAACAGCCTTTTCTTCTACCTGGCTCATAAGTGTCTCTCCTTTGTATTTAAAATAAGTACATGGAACTAATACGCTAACAAAAATTTTCCAGCCTTTCGACTATCATCTGTTTTTCTAGTATTCTACTGTTTCCCTCCTTTTCAAATCCATAGGCACGTCAACTCAATCACGACAACTCAATATATAAGCAAATTCTGTGCCAATATGGGGTAATTGATTTTAATGAGAACTTATTGGGTGGATTGAAGTTAAAGGTCATTATTGGTTCTTTTTGGTGATATAATAAAGCCAATTAAAGACAGGTAGGTGCTTTTATGTCAAAATCCTCACTTACACTTATAGCGGGAAGCTCAAAAACAAAGGAAGCCTTGCAGGAGCAACTGGAACAACTGCTTGGAGACTACGTTCATGTCAAAAGTCATGCTACCGATGAGGGAATACCTCGTTCTTTGGGAGAGGGAATTATCTTGTATTCATCAGATGCAGCTTATGAAAAGAAAATGGGAATGGATGGCGTAAATGCCCAGAAAATAATTGTGGGAAAGAGAACTGTTAATCATGAATACATTGACAAGCTATTAAGAATACCAGAGGGTTCGACAGTGCTTTTGGTGAATGATGATGACGATGCAACTATAAGTCTTATTGAATCCTTATATCAGCTTGGTGTCGATCATGTTCAATTTATCCCTTTCAGGAAGGGGATTTTATTTTATGAGAATGTCCAAATAGCAGTATCGCCAGGAGAAACTCATCTGTGCCCCTCTTACATAAAAGAAGTAATCGATATAGGCGTGCGTCTTTTTGATATAACAACAATTCTGGAAGTTGTAGAATGCTGTGGTTTACACAAGGATATATCCTCTAAGATTTCTGATAGGTATATTAGTAATATAATTGAATTACAACGTAAGCTGTTACATGCGGAGTGGGATGCCAAGCAGATGAGTGATCATATCCAAAATGTGTTGTGTACTGTCGATGACGGAATATTGGTCGTTAACGAGGAAGGGCTGATAACGGTATTCAATGACCAGCTTGCGGCATTGTTCCAGGTTGATGCAAAAGATGTGGTTAATCAGTATCTAGAGCATGTAATGAATCGCCGTGATATTATCGATTTCATCATGGAAAGTAATGATGAAAGCAAGTTTTTCAACATATACGGCGTGGATGTCGTGATTTTCCGGTTGCAAATGATGAAAGAAAATACAATTGTCGCAACCTTCAAAAGTGTACATCAAGCCTTTGAAATAGAAAAGACTGCACAAAGAGAAATGCGCAATCAAGGATTTTATTCAAAATACTGCTTTGACGATATTATCGGCGAGAATGAAGTAATGAAAGAGCGTAAGCAGATTGCCAAGAAGCTTGCCTTGTCGGAGCATCCGATTTTGATTCAGGGAGAGACGGGTACAGGAAAAGAGCTGTTTGCTCATGCGATTCATGAGCATTCATTGCGAAAGAATGGACCATTTCTAGCGGTGAACTGTAGTGCTTTAACAGAAACTTTACTTGAAAGTGAATTGTTCGGCTACGAAGAAGGGGCATTTACAGGAGCGCAAAGGGGAGGAAAGAAAGGACTGTTTGAAATGGCGGATAAAGGGACTATCTTTTTGGATGAAATTGGTGACATAAGTCTCACAGTTCAATCCCATCTGCTTCGAGTTCTTCAGGAGGGGGAAATCCGCAGAATTGGCGGCAAGAGAATCATTCCCGTTAATGTCAGGGTGATTACCGCGACGAATAAAAATCTTCATGATAAAATGCGGGACGGTTCATTCAGAACAGACTTGTTTTACCGGCTGAATGTGCTCAAT
>NZ_JBFUIQ010000200.1:0-4669 GCF_056401795.1 Peribacillus sp. P4_D6 | reverse complement strand
GGCCAACTCCAACTCCAAGAACAAAAACAGAAGGATCTTCAGGTTCAACTTCAGAATCAATTAATTAAACAACAAAATGATACTTTAAATAAAATCTTACAAGAAATAACGAAGATTTCACAACCACTGGAAAAAATTCAAGACCAACTCCAACTCCAAGAACAAAAACAGAAGGATCTTCAGGTTCAACTCCAGAATAAATTATCTAAACAACAAGATGAGCATTTAGATAAAGTCTTACACGAAATATCGAAGCGTTCACTGCCACTAGAGAAAATTCAAGACCAACTCCAACACCAAGAAGAACAACAGAAGGAACTTCAGATTCAACTTCAGAATCAGTTAATTAAACAACAAGATCAAACTTCAGATAAAATCTTGCAAGAAATAACGAAGATTGCACAACCACACCCCCCCTTATTAAAATCACCTTTTAGCATAATCGATACCCTTGATTTAGATGTAGAAAAAAAGGCGCAAATTGCGATGTTTATAGCAAATAGCAGTAGTGGTAATAAAAATGAAGATGAAACTCAATAAAGAAGAAGAGGCTGTTAAAGCCTCTTCTTCTTTATTTGAAAACAAGTTCATTTCCATCGGATTTCGGTGCACAGTAGTTGCCATACGTCGAAACTAGACGAAGGTTGCAAATGGAGCGAAATGATTCATTAGAATTGTATCCAATATGCTAAGATTTGCTCTTCACGTACCGAGAAAGTAAAAGTGTTGCATTAGCCTCTAAAAGGATGATAAGTGTTGTTGCTTTAGGAGTGAAATAAAATTCCTTAACTATATCCATTCAACATAGATCGAATTCTTATTAAAAAAACCTCCCCTTTCATTTGAAAATTCCCACCTCAAAATCATGAATACAGTCCGTCATATTTTTTAAAATGGCTGTTTTCACATACTTTGTTGCTATTTACCAAGTAGTGAGGTGTGGTTGATTTCCCCTCCAGATGCTCGCTTTCCGCGGGGCGGGCGGTGAGCCCCCTCGGCGTAAACGCCTGTGGGGTCTTCACCTGTCCCGCCACTCCCGCAGGAGTCTCGCACTTCCGCTCCAATCAACCTTAGATAGTTTCRTTTTAAAAACAACAACCTTTACGAAAAGAGCCTTTAAAATTAAACAAAAAACTGATCCTGCGATGGAGTTTTTCAAAGAAAGAGAAAGGGAAATCGTTTAGGTTACTGTACCGGAAAAAGCTCTACAGTGGTTAATCCAAACCGTATATCGATCATTTCAACATCCATTACATAAAAAGTGTAATTGATGTTTTAAAGGGCACTAACCGACAGGCTGCGGGGCCCGGCCACAGCCAGATTGGAATTCTTCCATATATAGCCTACTGGCCCCTGTTAAATAAAAATGGACGAATTGGGCTACTAACTAGACCGTAAGTTGTCCTATTGCATATAAAGGATTAATGAATGACAAAAGGGAGGCAGCTTATGAAAATCCGAAAGGCCATTATCCCGGCCGCAGGTCTAGGGACCCGATTTTTGCCTGCTACAAAAGCTCAGGCTAAGGAAATGCTGCCGATTGTTGATAAACCAACGATTCAATATATTGTTGAAGAAGCAGTAGCTTCGGGCATAGAGGAAATAATTATCATAATCGGTAGAGGAAAAAGATCAATAGAGGATCATTTTGATAAATCCTATGAGTTGGAAGATGCACTTTTAAGAAAAAATCAGCTCGATATTTTAGAGGAAGTTCAGAAAATATCCAGCTTGGCAAATATCTATTATGTCCGTCAAAAGGAACCGATGGGGCTAGGACATGCAATTCTCTGTGCTAAAAGCTTCATTGGAAATGAACCTTTTGCCGTTTTGTTAGGGGATGACATCGTTATGTCTAAAACACCCTGTCTGAAACAAATCATCAGTGTTTTTGAGTATTGCAACAGTTCAGTCGTAGCTGTTCAGAGTGTTCCGGAAAAGGATGTCAGTAAATATGGAATTATTAAGCCAAAAGGGACAATGATTGAGCCAAACCTATTTCATATAGATTCTTTGGTGGAAAAACCGAAAAGGGAAGAGGCGCCTTCCAGATATGCGATAATGGGGCGTTATGTTTTTAGACCCGAGATTTTTGAAACGCTTTCCAAGCTTCCGGTTGGACATGGTAATGAATTACAACTTACTGATGCCATTAATGAGCTAAATAAGCAGCAGGCTGTATTAGCATATAACTTTGAGGGAAACCGATATGATATTGGTGATAAAGTTGGATTCATTAAGGCAACAATAGACTTTGCTTTGCGCAGAGATGATATAAGAGACGAGGTACTTTCCTATTTAAGGGATGTAAATAAGAAAGAAAACCTCCAAATTATAAAGAGAGAGCTTGAATAATATGAAAATAGCTGTTTTGGGTACAGGTTATGTCGGGCTGTCCACTGGTGTTTGTTTGTCAGAAATAGGTCATAATGTCATTTGTATCGATACAGATGAACAGAAAATTAAAAGCTTACGTCAAGGGATTTCTCCAATATATGAACCCGGTCTGGAGAATTTGCTTATTCAAAATGCTGCAGCGGGTAGACTGCTATTTACTACATCTCATCGAGAAGCGCTAAATGGTGCCGAGATTATCATAATTGCCGTAGGAACACCGCAAATGGAGGATGGGGGAGCAGATTTATCTTATATTGTGCAGGCCGCGAAGGATATTGCTGCGAACCTGGTACAGAGTTCAGTAGTCGTTATAAAGAGTACTGTGCCTGTTGGTACGAATGATTTTATTAAAAGCATCATTGAAGAACATTGTAACGAAAGTGTCACCTTTAATATGGTATCAAATCCTGAATTTTTAAGACAAGGGTCTGCCGTCATGGATACGATGCAAGCAGATCGAATCATAATCGGTTCTGAAAATGATGAGGCTGCTAAGAAAGTACAAGAAATGTATCGTCCATTAAATGTACCATTTATACTAACAAGCATTCGAAGTGCGGAAATGATTAAGTACGCATCTAATGCCTTTTTGGCGACCAAGATTAGCTTTATCAATGAAGTTGCCAATTTATGCGGAGTAGTGGGTGCAGATGTTAAAGATGTAGCAAAGGGAATGGGAAAAGATAAAAGGATCGGAGAAGCTTTTTTACAGCCCGGCATTGGTTATGGAGGATCTTGTTTTCCAAAGGATGTTAAAGCGTTGCTTCATACTGCCAATTTAAATGGAGTACATTTTTCCCTGTTAAAAGAAACAGTAGCGATCAATGATTTTCAGCAGGAGCTCCTTGTAACCAAAGCGATAAATCGCTTAGGAGATTTAAAAGGGAAAAAAGTTGCAATGCTTGGTCTCGCTTTCAAGCCAGAGACAGACGACATGAGGGAAGCTCCATCAATCAAAATTGCGCGTTCATTAACCAAACTTGGAGCAGAAGTGGTAGCTTATGATCCGGTTGCAGTGGATAATGCGAAGAACATATTAGGGGATACAATCAGGTTTGCAAGCACAGTCCGCGAAGCGGCAGTGAATGCGGATGCTGTATTCATTGTTACCGAATGGAAAGAGTTTAGACTTTTAGATTTGAAAACATTGATGACAACAATGAGACGGCCAATCGTTTTTGATGGTAGAAATTGTCTTGAAGAAGATCGAATCAGAGCGTGCAAGAAAATTGAATATTACCCAATAGGAAGACCAGCAATTGTTATTGGAATGACATAAAGCGAAAAAATTTTTCTAACACTTCTTTAACTCAGACATGTTGAAAACGTATATTAGGTTCAAACTGGCAATGCAGCACCTTTGATCGTATCTTGGGTGCTTTTTTATATTTCTTAAAAAGAAGAAAAATCATCATCGACGATTAAAACCTTAATTAACATCAACTATACATGTTGTTTTTATTATCATTGTTTGTAAATGATCTTGTGTCATGGCACCTACTTAAATCCCCTTTGTATTAGACAAACGCATACTCTCTGCGATTTAGCTTTACTGTATGTTATTAGTCCATGCGTACCTAGGGAGTCCTGCATAATATACTTGAAAAGGTCCAGGAAATTTGCTTACTATGCATGAAAGGAGATCATTTATTTGCACACAGTTATGCATTTGAATTTAAGAGTTGATCCGACCCAATATATCTCACAGATTCGAGAAGTTCCTGATTATGATTATATTCATATGGTACGACAACCTAAGTATATGATAGATCTTTCCCTTTTAAATGAGAAGGTTCATTATCTCAATGAAGTTTTCTCACCAAAAGAATATGTAAAAAGTAATAATATCTCCCTATTACATGCTCATCATGGCCAATTAGGGATGTTATTACTTCCTTTTAAAGAGGAAACAAACATTCCGTTGGTAACAAGTATTAGAGGCCGGGATGCAACCCTGGCCAATCAGCCCATTGGCTATCTAGATAACATGAAAATGCTATTTGATCGAGGGGAGCGTTTTTTCCCAGTTTGTCAGTATTTAGCAGATAGGTTAATTGCTTGGGGTTGTCCTTCA
This sequence comes from Peribacillus sp. P4_D6, assembly GCF_056401795.1. NCBI lineage: Bacteria > Bacillati > Bacillota > Bacilli > Caryophanales > Bacillaceae > Peribacillus > Peribacillus sp. P4_D6. Next base: position 198 of record NZ_JBFUIQ010000200.1, on the reverse strand, counting down.
GAAAAAATTAGAGTGTTATATGGGGGCGTTGACCTTAACGAATTCAAATACCGGGCACCACATAAAGGGGATTCTCAAAACATTCTATCCATCGGTAGGTTAGTGGAAAAAAAAGGACATCACATCTTAATGCAAGCTTTCCAAAAAATCAGAGGTAAATTTCCAAATGCAACCTTGACGATTATCGGAAGAGGGGAG
>NZ_JBFUIQ010000199.1:0-4680 GCF_056401795.1 Peribacillus sp. P4_D6 | reverse complement strand
AAAGTGTTCTATCTAAAAGGTAAGACAAAGTTGATTGGAACGGAAGGTACGAGACTCCTGCGGGAAAAGCGCGTCTAGGGGAGACCCCGCAGGCGAAAGCCGAGGAGGCTCCCCGACCGCCCGCGGAAAGCGAGTGCCTAGAGTGGAAATCAACGTCCAAATTGTACAAGCCATAAAAAATAGACAAACTCGATTTTCATCGAGTTTGTCTACAGTCTGAAACGGCCTATGATAAGGCCGTTTCTTTTTTGCTTACTGTTCCGTTAAAATGATCGGATCTTCTTTTGTAATGACGAGGGTATGTTCATATTGGGCGGAAAGCTTTCCATCTGCCGTTCTCGCCGTCCAGCCGTCTTGGTCCATTTTCATATGCCATGTTCCTGCATTCAGCATAGGCTCAATCGTGATGACCATGCCCTCTTTTAAACGGGCRCCTTTACCTGGCTTACCATAATGTAGGACGGTAGGGTCCTCGTGCATGGTTTTGCCGATTCCATGTCCTGTAAAATCGCGGACAACAGAAAACTTTTCACCTTCTGCATAAGACTGGATTGCATGCCCAATGTCCCCGAGACGATTTCCTGCCCGTGCAACTTCAATGCCTCTATATAGAGCATTCTTGGTTACATCCATTAAGCGCTGAGCTTCTTCGGAAACTTCCCCGACTGCATATGTCCAAGCTGAATCCGCCAAACCGCCGTTAAGGTTCACCACCATATCGATCGTGACGATGTCTCCCTCTTTTAAGGCTTTCTTTTGCGGAAACCCGTGACAAATCACATCATTCACTGAAGCACATGTTGCATATTTATAACCGTTATAACCCTTTTGTTCAGGTGTAGCACCATGCTCTGCCAAGTATTGATCGACAAATTCCTCGATTTCCCAAGTCGTGATACCCGGTTTTATCATTTTTGCAATTTCTCTATGCGTCGCAGCAAGAAGTTTGCCCGCTTCATGCATCAAATTTATTTCTCGTTCACTTTTAATGGTTATCATGTAAAATCCTCTTTCGTTTTATAACTTATCTGCTTGAGACTCCTTATTTATCATATGCCTTTTTTTATATAAAAAGCAACCAAAAACCCGGTAAAAATCACCGGGTTGATTAATTCATGAAATTTCTGTACCTGTAATTCTGATAAAATAAGCAAAATTACAAAAGCCTAAAAAGGATCCAGCGATTACTTATTTACGCGATTGAATATTCCAGGGGTGAATTAACTGGAACATGATAATTACCCTGTGACTTATGGTCTTAATAATTCTATATAGGCCCGTGTGTATTAATTGGGTACAGTTTCCCATTCATTGCAAATGAAACTCTTCCTGTTTCCTCTGATACTACCAATACAAGGGCATCACTCCGTTCAGATAAACCCAAAGCAGAGCGGTGCCGTGTTCCCAGTTTCTTTCCCCCGGTTGACATGTCTGAAAGCGGAAGGACATTTGCTGCGGAAACAATCTGATTTTGACTAACCAAAACGGCACCATCATGCAGTGGATTTCCAGGAAAAAAAATCGATTCCAATAAAGAATGGGTTAACTCCGCTCCTATAGAAATACCGGGTTGAATCAATGAATCAAGGGGATCTCCCCGTTGAATCACAATCAACCCGCCATGTCTCAAATTCGATAAATTTTGAACGCAAGTTGATAATTCGGGATATTTGTCCGTAAATGGTGACAAATAACAGTTTAGATAAAATGTTGCTGCTTTCATATCAATGTATATGAATTTATCCTTTATTTTCTCGAAATTTCCAAGAAGACAATAATTTTCATCACCCATTGCTTCTAAGTTATCCTGTAATGCCGATATTACTTGGCGTATCTCTTCTTTTAACGTTTGTTTCATTGGTGAAAAATCACAATGTCCATTATTCACAGGCATGCACCTCCCTTTAATTATTCTAATCTTTTTTTCAATGGACCTTAATTCCCACTAAAAGACCATGCTTATTTTCCCTAGCTCTATTTATCCCTTTTTACATTAATAATTATGAATGTACTTAAAGTTTGTCTTCACGATAATTAATTATTCATCTTTACTATAAATCAGCAGTGACTTCACATTTTTTTATGTCATATGGACAAGGTAAGAGAATAGATATATTAATGACCTGTTGATAGATATCCYATAATAAGAGGTGGTATTAGATGCCTTATGTAACAGTATTAGACCAAGGAACGTTTGAAGTTGAAATGGGAAAAAAATTAGTATTGGCATTGGAAGATAACGGGATAAATATTCTCCACCGATGCGGTGGGAAAGCTAAGTGTACAACTTGCAGAGTGGAAATATTGGCAGGTGATTTTTTGGAGGTTACACATAAAGAAAAAAAGGTCTTTGAGGAAAAAGGAATGGAAGATCATTTGCGTTTATCTTGTCAAATTTACGTGAATGGAGACATAACAATTCGGCCGATCAAAACGGTTGAGAACTCTGGACTTCCTGCTGGGCCAAGGCCAGAAGACTAAATGTTTCATAAAGAGTTTAGTTTGATCAAAAAACATCAAAACGACTAAAAATATTTTTTCTAGTCGTTTTGATGTTTTTTATCTTTAGCTAAATGATTTACTTCTTTTCCATGACCGCAAAGTAATTATCTTCATTATCAGCAAAATTGAAGACTCTTCCAGATGGCATATTTACAAGTTCTCCCACTTTGATATTCTTCTCCGAAAAGTCTTTATATAATTCATCAAGATTATCCGAGTAAAACATTAATGAAGGTGTAGCAAGATTTAATTCAGGCTGCATTTTAGCAATGAATTCCTTATTATGCAGGATGATACTCGTTTGTGAATCCTTTGTTGGTGCTATTTCAATCCATCTTAACCCTTGGCCGTTATCTTCTTCAGAAATTACGCTAAATCCGAATTTTTCCGTCCAAAATTTCAATGACTCATCTTGGTTATTAACGTATAACATAATTTGACCGACTTTATTAATCATTGGCTTCTCTCCCTTTCTGCTGGTTCCGTTATTAATTGAATCATTTATGTATAAGCATCATGCTGGTTGGGAAAATATAACTGATTAAATCGTATAATAAATGAAAGATTTAATCAATATTTACAAAAATTGAATTTTTCCTCTTTTGGGAAGGTTTTTGAAAACCAACACAATTGTCTATGGGAAGCGGATATCTCTTACGAACTTTGCTTAATTGTTTCTTCTACATATTCCAAGAAATCTGTATGTGCCGGATTCCCTTCCAGATGTTGAGCTACCACAGTCAATGGCATTATAACTCTATCTCTCTTTTTGGAGTAAAGAACCGTCTCTGTTTTAATGCCCCTATTCACTTCATCAAGTGCAGAAGAAAAATGATATACAGAATCATATTCATACCATTTATAATCTTGATTTATATTCCTTTTTATAACTTCTCCAATATACGCACCTATCCTTACCACAAAATTATCAAAATGATTCTTTAAAAGTTCCCTACCCATTTGAGTAGTGCTTAATCTTTTCGTATAAGCATCTATATAACGAGTGCTTTCAATAGTAAAATCTAAATTTCTCTTTGTTAGGTTCTCTTGATCCCAAGTGTCATCTGACACATCCTGATACATTAATTTCGCGATGCCTTTTAAATCATTTTTTATTAATTTAGTTTTATTTAAGGAACCGAACATATGACATTTCCCCTTTACTTTATCTTTTGGTTAATTATACATTAATGGAATTGCTCCATTGTTTATTTAAAAAAGCTATGCAATCTTTATATACAGAAATTTGCAGGACTTTTCTATTTTTCACAGAACTTCTATACAGAGTATTGATCAAAGGAGAGTGAAAATGGTGGTTCTATCGAAAGAGGGTTTGTTAAATATATTGGAAGGCAACAGGAGCTTGACGTTGCGGGTGGTTGAAGCTTTCCCTGAAAAGGAATTGTTTCATTATACACCGGCCGGGAAGCTTCGCCCTTTCGCAGAGATGGTTAAAGAAATCATGAACATTGAAACTGCATATATGCGTGGAATTGCACTGGGTGTTTGGGAGTTTCCAGATTCCTTTGCCGGAATTTCCACCAAAGAAGAACTTGTATCTGCATGCGAAACAGTAAGGGATGAGACGAGGAAATTGTGGGAGGAAATGACCGAGGAAACGCTTGGAGTGGTTGAAAAAGATCCTTTTTTCGGTCCCTCACAAAGCCACTTTGATAGACTTCAATATGCCTTGGAAAATGAGATCCACCATAGGGGACAGGGTTATATTTATCTTAGAACCCTTGGAATTGAACCACCGGAATTTTTCGTAAGGTAATCATGCATTAAGTAATAAATTGGGAGCATTGAAAAATAAATAAGAAAATAGGAGTGAGATACATGTCAGTTGATGCATATCTTAATTTTAATGGGAATTGTCGACAAGCAGTAGAGTTCTACGCAGAGGTTTTTGGAACGGAACAACCAAATATCATGACCTTTGGGGAAACACCGCCTAATCCGGAATTTCCCCTTCCAGAAGAAGCGAAAGATTTAGTCATGCATACAAGGCTTACTATTAATGGTAGCAATATCATGTTTTCAGATACTTTTCCTGGTATGYCTTTTGTAGAAGGAAATAATATCAGCCTGGCATATGTCGGTAATGATGTGGAGGAAATTAAATCGATCTTTAACAAACTAAGTGAAGGCGGCACGGTTGGTCTAGAGCTGCAGGAA
>NZ_JBFUIQ010000198.1:0-4697 GCF_056401795.1 Peribacillus sp. P4_D6 | reverse complement strand
AAGAAGGTATTTCATTTTTTAAAAAGCGTTGGTTAAGTCCTCGATCTATTAGTATCAGTCAGCTCCACATGTCACCATGCTTCCACCTCTGACCTATCAACCTGATCATCTTTCAGGGATCTTACTAGCTTGCGCCATGGGAAATCTCATCTTGAGGGGGGCTTCATGCTTAGATGCTTTCAGCACTTATCCCGTCCGCACGTAGCTACCCAGCTATGCCTTTGGCAAGACAACTGGTACACCAGCGGTGCGTCCATCCCGGTCCTCTCGTACTAAGGACAGCTCCTCTCAAATTTCCTGCGCCCGCGACGGATAGGGACCGAACTGTCTCACGACGTTCTGAACCCAGCTCGCGTACCGCTTTAATGGGCGAACAGCCCAACCCTTGGGACCGACTACAGCCCCAGGATGCGATGAGCCGACATCGAGGTGCCAAACCTCCCCGTCGATGTGGACTCTTGGGGGAGATAAGCCTGTTATCCCCGGGGTAGCTTTTATCCGTTGAGCGATGGCCCTTCCATGCGGAACCACCGGATCACTAAGCCCGACTTTCGTCCCTGCTCGACTTGTAGGTCTCGCAGTCAAGCTCCCTTGTGCCTTTACACTCTACGAATGATTTCCAACCATTCTGAGGGAACCTTTGGGCGCCTCCGTTACTCTTTAGGAGGCGACCGCCCCAGTCAAACTGCCCACCTGACACTGTCTCCCACCCCGATAAGGGGCGCGGGTTAGAATTTCAATACAGCCAGGGTAGTATCCCACCAACGCCTCCACCGAAGCTGGCGCTCCGGCTTCTCAGGCTCCTACCTATCCTGTACAAGCTGTACCAAAATTCAATATCAGGCTGCAGTAAAGCTCCACGGGGTCTTTCCGTCCTGTCGCGGGTAACCTGCATCTTCACAGGTACTATAATTTCACCGAGTCTCTCGTTGAGACAGTGCCCAGATCGTTACACCTTTCGTGCGGGTCGGAACTTACCCGACAAGGAATTTCGCTACCTTAGGACCGTTATAGTTACGGCCGCCGTTTACTGGGGCTTCGGTTCAAAGCTTCGCTTGCGCTAACCTCTCCCCTTAACCTTCCAGCACCGGGCAGGTGTCAGCCCCTATACTTCGCCTTGCGGCTTCGCAGAGACCTGTGTTTTTGCTAAACAGTCGCCTGGGCCTATTCACTGCGGCTTTTCTGGGCTATTCACCCTAAAAAGCACCCCTTCTCCCGAAGTTACGGGGTCATTTTGCCGAGTTCCTTAACGAGAGTTCTCTCGCACACCTTAGGATTCTCTCCTCGCCTACCTGTGTCGGTTTGCGGTACGGGCACCTTACATCTCACTAGAGGCTTTTCTTGGCAGCGTGGAATCAGGAACTTCGGTACTATATTTCCCTCGCCATCACAGCTCCGCCTTAATGGAAACGGGATTTGCCTCGTTTCCGGCCTAACTGCTTGGACGCGCATATCCAACAGCGCGCTTACCCTATCCTTCTGCGTCCCCCCATCGTTCAAACGATGTATAGGTGGTACAGGAATATCAACCTGTTGTCCATCGCCTACGCCTTTCGGCCTCGGCTTAGGTCCCGACTAACCCTGAGCGGACGAGCCTTCCTCAGGAAACCTTAGGCATTCGGTGGAAGGGATTCTCACCCTTCTTTCGCTACTCATACCGGCATTCTCACTTCTAAGCGCTCCACCAGTCCTTCCGGTCTGACTTCAACGCCCTTAGAACGCTCTCCTACCATCGACACCATACGGTGTCAATCCACAGCTTCGGTGATACGTTTAGCCCCGGTACATTTTCGGCGCGGAGTCACTCGACCAGTGAGCTATTACGCACTCTTTAAATGGTGGCTGCTTCTAAGCCAACATCCTGGTTGTCTAAGCAACTCCACATCCTTTTCCACTTAACGTATACTTTGGGACCTTAGCTGGTGGTCTGGGCTGTTTCCCTTTCGACTACGGATCTTATCACTCGCAGTCTGACTCCCAAGAATAAGTATTTGGCATTCGGAGTTTGACTGAATTCGGTAACCCGTTGGGGGCCCCTAGTCCAATCAGTGCTCTACCTCCAATACTCTCATCTTGAGGCTAGCCCTAAAGCTATTTCGGAGAGAACCAGCTATCTCCAGGTTCGATTGGAATTTCTCCGCTACCCACACCTCATCCCCGCACTTTTCAACGTGCGTGGGTTCGGGCCTCCATTCAGTGTTACCTGAACTTCACCCTGGACATGGGTAGATCACCTGGTTTCGGGTCTACGACCTCATACTCATTCGCCCTATTCAGACTCGCTTTCGCTGCGGCTCCGTCTCATCAACTTAACCTCGCATGAAATCGTAACTCGCCGGTTCATTCTACAAAAGGCACGCCATTACCCATTAACGGGCTTTGACTACTTGTAGGCACACGGTTTCAGGATCTATTTCACTCCCCTTCCGGGGTGCTTTTCACCTTTCCCTCACGGTACTGGTTCACTATCGGTCACTAGGGAGTATTTAGCCTTGGGAGATGGTCCTCCCTGCTTCCGACGGGATTTCTCGTGTCCCGCCGTACTCAGGATCCACTCAGGAGGGAACGAAGTTTCAACTACAGGGTTTTTACCTTCTTCGACGGACCTTTCCAGGTCGCTTCATTTACCCCGTTCCTTTGTAACTCCATGTTGAGTGTCCTACAACCCCAAGAGGCAAGCCTCTTGGTTTGGGCTAATTCCGTTTCGCTCGCCGCTACTCAGGAAATCGCGTTTGCTTTCTCTTCCTCCGGGTACTTAGATGTTTCAGTTCCCCGGGTCTGCCTTCAGTACCCTATGTATTCAGGTAAAGATACTGTTCCATTACGAACAGTGGGTTTCCCCATTCGGAAATCTCCGGATCAAAGCTTACTTACAGCTCCCCGAAGCATATCGGTGTTAGTCCCGTCCTTCATCGGCTCCTAGTGCCAAGGCATCCACCGTGCGCCCTTTCTAACTTAACCGTTAAAAAAGATCTTACAGATGCTTTGAAAAAAATTAATTGCCTTCTATCTATTATCTAGTTTTCAAGGAACAAAGCAGAAAGAATCCATCACATCGTGATGTTYGTCTTTCCTATTTGAATGAATTACTCATTCAAAACTGAACAAAACAAAAGCGCTCTCGTAATTATCCTTAGAAAGGAGGTGATCCAGCCGCACCTTCCGATACGGCTACCTTGTTACGACTTCACCCCAATCATCTGTCCCACCTTAGGCGGCTGGCTCCATGAAGGTTACCTCACCGACTTCGGGTGTTACAAACTCTCGTGGTGTGACGGGCGGTGTGTACAAGGCCCGGGAACGTATTCACCGCGGCATGCTGATCCGCGATTACTAGCGATTCCGGCTTCATGCAGGCGAGTTGCAGCCTGCAATCCGAACTGAGAATGGCTTTATGGGATTCGCTTACCTTCGCAGGTTTGCAGCCCTTTGTACCATCCATTGTAGCACGTGTGTAGCCCAGGTCATAAGGGGCATGATGATTTGACGTCATCCCCACCTTCCTCCGGTTTGTCACCGGCAGTCACCTTAGAGTGCCCAACTGAATGCTGGCAACTAAGATCAAGGGTTGCGCTCGTTGCGGGACTTAACCCAACATCTCACGACACGAGCTGACGACAACCATGCACCACCTGTCACTCTGTCCCCCGAAGGGGAAAGCCCTATCTCTAGGGTTGTCAGAGGATGTCAAGACCTGGTAAGGTTCTTCGCGTTGCTTCGAATTAAACCACATGCTCCACCGCTTGTGCGGGCCCCCGTCAATTCCTTTGAGTTTCAGCCTTGCGGCCGTACTCCCCAGGCGGAGTGCTTAATGCGTTAGCTGCAGCACTAAAGGGCGGAAACCCTCTAACACTTAGCACTCATCGTTTACGGCGTGGACTACCAGGGTATCTAATCCTGTTTGCTCCCCACGCTTTCGCGCCTCAGTGTCAGTTACAGACCAGAAAGTCGCCTTCGCCACTGGTGTTCCTCCAAATCTCTACGCATTTCACCGCTACACTTGGAATTCCACTTTCCTCTTCTGCACTCAAGTTCCCCAGTTTCCAATGACCCTCCACGGTTGAGCCGTGGGCTTTCACATCAGACTTAAGGAACCACCTGCGCGCGCTTTACGCCCAATAATTCCGGACAACGCTTGCCACCTACGTATTACCGCGGCTGCTGGCACGTAGTTAGCCGTGGCTTTCTGGTTAGGTACCGTCAAGGTACCAGCAGTTACTCTGGTACTTGTTCTTCCCTAACAACAGAACTTTACGACCCGAAGGCCTTCTTCGTTCACGCGGCGTTGCTCCGTCAGACTTTCGTCCATTGCGGAAGATTCCCTACTGCTGCCTCCCGTAGGAGTCTGGGCCGTGTCTCAGTCCCAGTGTGGCCGATCACCCTCTCAGGTCGGCTACGCATCGTCGCCTTGGTGAGCCATTACCTCACCAACTAGCTAATGCGCCGCGGGCCCATCTATAAGTGACAGCGTAAACCGTCTTTCCATCTTCTCTCATGCGAGAAAAGAACGTATCCGGTATTAGCTCCGGTTTCCCGAAGTTATCCCAGTCTTATAGGCAGGTTGCCCACGTGTTACTCACCCGTCCGCCGCTAATCTCAGGGAGCAAGCTCCCATCGATTCGCTCGACTTGCATGTATTAGGCACGCCGCCAGCGTTCGTCCTGAGCCAGGATCAAACTCTCCGAAGAAATGTTTGA
>NZ_JBFUIQ010000197.1:0-4718 GCF_056401795.1 Peribacillus sp. P4_D6 | reverse complement strand
GTCCGGAGTGTTTTATATGCGACAATTGCAGATGTGAAGGTTGCTACATTCCTGCCAAATACCCCACATGTAATTAATGATATCAGTACAGGCGTCATAGCTTTGTTGATTAATATACTAGTAACATTCCTTGTAAGTGCCCTGACTAAACAAATCTCCATGCAACAGACCGAGATGAATGATCTGGACAAGATATCCTGATTTCTTTTAAAAGTCTGGAAGAACTGATAAAACATGATATGGGAGGGCTTTTGTGAAAATTAAAATAACGGTTTGCCAATTTCGTGTAGAAAAAGTGTCAAATTTCCTTGAATTTCAGGAACAAGTAGAAGACTTGATCACCCAAGTTCCCGAAAACTCGGATTATATCATTTTTCCTGAACTGCTAACTATCGGGTTATCAGCGGCCTTTGGAGAACAGGATGCCTCGTCCGTTATCAGGATCGATGAATATACCAATCAATACAAAGATCTTTTCAGGTCAATTTCAAGAAAAAGAAAACAGGTCATCATTGCAGGCACTCATCTGGAACGCCGCGAAAATGAATACTACAATATTGCTTATATTTTTGATGAAGACGGATCAGTCGTTGAGCATAAAAAGACTCATATCTTTCCTGCTGAAGCGAATTGGCATACTTCTGAAGGCGATGAACTGGAGGTTTATTCCGTGGGTCCGGTTAAGATAGGGATAGCGGTATGTTATGAAGCGGAGATACCTGAAATTTCAAGGATATTATCAGTTAACGGTGCCGACATCATATTTTGCCCATCATATACATTTACAGAGGCTGGTTTTTGGCGAGTTCGCCATTGCGCACATGCACGTGCAATAGAAAATCAGGTATATTTTGTTCATTGCCCCACAGTTGGTGAACCAGGATCACCCTTGCCGAACGGATATGGCCGTGCCAGTATCCTTAGCCCCTGTGACAGCGCTTGGCCTGCTAATGGAATAGTGGCCGAGGCGGTAATGAATGAACATACCATCATTACCGGTACAGTGGATATGGACGAACTTTATGAGAATCGAAAAAGTGGTGCAGCAACCACCTTCAAGGATCGTAATCGCCGAAAAGATATGTATGCAAAATATGAACCATACGAAGGGCTGAAATGAAGTGTTGGATCCCGAACCATTGTCGTCCGAATGATGGTCCAATAAAGTGCGGTGGTAGGTCAAAAAATGACCCCTGAAACGAGTTCTTTAACTATACCTGGTTATTCTTCGTGATTCTTCAGTTTGATTGGCGTATTAGTTATAGAACTTATCTATTCTCTGGCCGAAGGAATCGGGAATTGACTTAATATACAAAATATATTGTCAAATGCTTGCTATATATATTAAAATATATATAACCATTTCATATTGTAATAATATAGATAGTCACCCTATTTATACCTGTTATGATGTCTGTAATGGCAGGAGGCACAACAATCATGTTTCAACAGAATACAGTATATATAGTTGGCGAATCGAAGGCACCGTCCAATAATCCAATTACACAGCAATTCAACTGCTTTTTTATCGGGTTCGTCATTGATCGTGATACGCATGAAATAGTGGATGCGGAATGCTCGACCACGATATCGATTACATCACGCTTCATTCAATCCATGCTAGTTGGTAAATCCATTCTTCGGCCCGATGAATTGGAGACAGAAATTGAGCAACGGTATTTTGGTTCATCTCAGAAAGCACTGACCGTCGCCCTAAGAAATGCCAGCATCAAATATCAGCAACTTTATAAGTTATAGCTGCTTCTTTTGTCAGTCGCAATTGAAATCCAGCTGTTAAAGAGTGCGTACGCGCTCTTTGGCAGCTGGATTTTTCTATGTAGTGCCATGCAATAATTCATTGATGGGGTTGAATAAAATGGAAATTGCATTTAGTTATAAAAGAATAGGAGGTATGGAATATGATTCAAGATGGTGTAATGTTTGTCTGCTTTTTATTGGCATTTACTGCCCTGATTGCGGTTGTGGAGAAAAAGATAGGAGGAAAGTTCTTCAAGTATGTTCCTGGTATTGTCCTTATTTATATTGGAGCGGCTCTGATGAAAACATTCGGGGTCTTTTCAGATAGTGAGTCAGTCGAAAGTGCATATAGCACCATACGGGGGCTCCTCTTGCCTGCCATGTTGATGCTTATGCTTTTGCAATGCGATATACGGAAAATCATCAGGCTTGGACCAAAGATGCTGTTAACTTTTTTTGCGGCTTCATTCAGCATTATTGGAGGGTTCACTCTTACTTACGTTTTAATGAATGGCTTTTATGCGGAAGGAACTTGGAAGGCATTCTCGGCCTTGAGCGCAAGCTGGACAGGAGGCTCTGCCAATATGGTGATCTTGCAAGGCATACTCGATGTGCCTGAAAATATTTTTGGCTATGCGTTGATCATGGATACTGTTAATTATTCCATTTGGGTCATGTTCTTGTTTTGGCTGGTGCCTCTTGCTGGAAAATTCAATATTTGGACGAAAGCGGATACATCTTTCATTGATCAGATGACTTCCGAGCTTGAAGCGGGGGAAACCGCCAAGACGGAATTTGGATTCGTGGAATTGATCGGTTTCTTGGCGCTGGCTTTAATTGTTTCAGCAGGTGCAACCAAAATTGGGGAGAGACTGCCGGTACTCGGTGCCGCTGTGAATGGAACCACTTGGACGATCATCATCGCTTCGACCGTAGGATTAATTCTGGCTGTCACGAAGGTTGGACGTATCGCCGGTTCCATGGAAATTTCCAAAGTCATGCTTTATATCGTCATTGGTTTAATTGCTTCCCATGCCGATTTTTCACAGCTGTTTCAAGCACCTGTGTATATTATTTCCGGCTTTATGATTCTATTCTTTCATGGATTGATCATGGTCATTTTGGCCAAAATCTTTAAGTTGGATCTATTTACAATGGGAGTTGCCTCTTTGGCCAACATAGGGGGCGTGGCATCAGCCCCCATATTGGCTGGTGCATTCAACCGGTCGCTAATACCGGTCGGGATATTGATGGCAGTACTTGGCAGTCTTCTGGGCACCTATTTTGGAATTCTTACATCATATATACTCTCAAGCTTTTAAGGAAGGGTTGTTAATATGAAGATTGAAAGTTTACAAGTATCAGTGGAAACCTTGCCACTTATCAAGCCATTCAAGACTGCATTACGCACTGCAATGGAAATTGAAAACATCATGGTTTCCGTAAAATTGGAGGATGGAACGGAAGGTTTGGGGGCTGCAGCCCCTACGGTTGCCATCACAGGTGATTCTACAAAAGGAATCATGACGGTCATTGAAGAAGTGATCACACCATATCTAATTGGCCGCGACATCGAGAATATCAATGCATTGTCTCAGCTGATCCAACGATCCTGTGTAGGTAACACAAGTGCAAAAGCTGCTGTTGAAATCGCTTTGTACGACGCAGTCAGCAAACGATGGCAGCTCCCATTATATCAATATCTTGGCGGTAAATCTAATGTCCTGAAAAATGATATGACAATCAGCGTTGATGAACCTGAAGAAATGGCAAAGGCGGCATTGTCCCTTATCGAAAGCGGATTCTCTACGATGAAGATAAAACTGGGGAAGGATTGGAAGAATGACGTGGAGCGCGTTGCCTGCATTCGTGCTGCTGTTGGCGAACAGGTTATGATCAGGATTGACGCAAATCAAGGGTGGACAACAAAACAAGCGATTTCCATCATTCATGAAATCGAAGAAAGAAAGCTGAACGTTGATTTGGTGGAACAGCCCGTGCAAGCCCATGATATCGAAGGATTGAAAGAAATAAAACGCTCTGTCCAAGTGCCGATCATGGCCGATGAAAGTTTGTTTTCCCCACGTGATGCCATGAGGCTCCTGAATGAACATGCTGTTGATTTCCTTAATATCAAATTAATGAAAACTGGCGGAATTCGACGAGCACTCCAAATCGCAGATATGGCAGAAGCAGCCGGGGTGGAATGCATGATCGGGAGTATGATGGAATCATCCGTTAGTGTAGCGGCCGCGGCTCATCTGGCAACCGCCCATCCAAATATAACGAAGATTGATTTAGATGCCCCATTATGGATTAAGAATGAGCCATTTGAAGGCATTCAATTTATGAAAGATCAACTTCTCATTTCCGATAAACCTGGACTGGGAGTCAAGAGGAAATCCTCTTTTGCTCAATAAAAACAATTTCGAAAGGGTGAATGATTTGAAAAGGTTAACCGTTTTTGTTTTATCTTTATTGGCTTTTGGTATTTTAGTATTCAGTCCCAATGAAGCTAGTTCCAGGGAGAAGCAGAGAATTGCCTATGTTGATGTGAACGTGGCCACTCTTTGGACTGAGCCGGGATTATTAAGGGGAATCGATGCCCCTTCTGCATCGAATCCCGCTGATTTGAATGAATGGATCGGCTCGATGAAATATGAAGACAAGCTGTGGCTTGTAGGTAACCTGGAAACACAAGCTTTATATGGTTCTAAAGTGACGATTCTTGAAGAACGTGGCAAATGGGTGAAAGTAGCCGTTTCCAATCAACCTACACCCCGCAATGATATTGGTTACCCAGGTTGGATGCCGAAGGGACAACTAAAAGACGGACATTCTTTTGAGAAGCAATTTAAACGAGGATTTGCCCTTGTAAATGCCCCAAAGACCTGGCTTTATTCGGATTCGAAACTTCGGTCCAAATTCATCGAAGTCAGCTTCAATACCCGCCTTCCGCT